>DATECT010000025.1:0-5419 GCA_035286765.1 Gammaproteobacteria bacterium | reverse complement strand
CTTACCTGCGCGGCCATATCACCGCACAGGTAACGGTACTGTGCCAGCGCTGTCTACAACCGATGGTCTTGGATTTACACACCGAGCCCTGTTTAGGCATGGTAAAATCGGAGGACCAAGCCGAGACATTGCCGGAAAATTACGAGCCCTTATGGGTGAACGCACCGGTTATGCCGCTCGCGGCCATTGTCGAGGATGAACTTTTATTAGCGTTGCCTAGCGTGCCCAAGCATGCGGATATTAATTGCGCCGCCCATATTGCCAGGCCCGCGGAACCGGAATCGGCAACACGTAAAAATCCTTTTGAGCTGTTGGCTCAATTGAAAAAGCAGTAGGGCGCCTCTAAAAATAGTGGATTTTGTCTTTAGGCCAGGCGGAATTCTGCGAGAAAGCGCAGTGTACACGGTAGTACATGAGCATTTCGAACAGCATTCCAACACCGCATAAAGACAAAAGACGCATTTTTAGAAGCGCCGAGTAAATTAACCTTATTGAGGGAGCCTCACCCATGGCCGTACAAAAAAGCCGTAAAACCCCTTCCAAGCGCGGCATGCGCCGTTCACACGATGCGCTGAGTGCACCCACGCTGTCTATTGACTCCGCCTCAGGCGAGACACATCTGCGCCACCATGTCAGCCCCAACGGCTATTACCGTGGTCGTAAGGTTGTTGCGGCCAAGGACGAGTAGGGTAATCCGTAGCCTGTCTTGCTAGTCAGGCACGGATGAGCGCGGGCCCCTTATTCACTATCTGGTGCGGGATAGTAGCGGCGTGGCTGGGCCGGTGTCTGTGTACTTATCCTCGTCCTCCTCTGATATTACGACTGACTATAGCCGATAGCGCCCGCTGCGGGTGCATCGGTAGTTTGGTTGTGCATGCGCCGGCGTAGAGACCAATTCGTCATGAGCGAAATACCGACTATTGCTTTAGATGCCATGGGTGGCGATCACGGTGCGCATGTGGTGGTACCCGCCGCGCTGCGCGCCCTGACAGAGCATGGCGAGCTGAAGCTTATCCTGGTCGGTGACCGCGATATCCTCATTCCCGAATTGCGCAAGCATAAGGCCGATGTGGGCGAGCGATTAATCATCCAGCACGCCTCGCAGCAGGTCGAGATGGATGATCTGCCCTCACAGGCCTTGCGCAACAAAAAAGATTCCTCCATGCGCGTGGCTATCAATCAGGTGAAAGACGGTGCCGCCGCAGCCTGCGTCAGCGCCGGCAACACCGGTGCGCTGATGGCCACCGCACGCTATGTGCTCAAAACGCTGCCCGGCGTGGACCGCCCTGCCATTATCACTACCCTGCCGACCCAGCAAGGCCATACCCACATGCTGGATTTAGGCGCTAACGTGGATTGCAGCGCCAAGCAACTGTTTCAATTTGCCGTGATGGGTTCGGTGCTGGTCAATGCCGTCGATAATATCGCCCGCCCGCGCGTCGGTCTGCTCAATATCGGCGAGGAAGAGATCAAGGGTAATGAGCGCGTGAAAGAGGCGGCGCGGCTACTGGCCGAGAGCGACATTAATTATATCGGCTTCATCGAGGGCGACGACATCTACAGCGGTGCGGCGGACGTGGTGGTATGCGACGGCTTTACCGGCAATGTCGCGCTGAAGTGCAGCGAGGGCGTGGCGCACATGATCGGTCATTACATGCGCGGCGAGTTCAGACGCAATCTGTTCACCAAACTGGCAGGCTTGATCGCACTGCCGGTACTGAAATCGTTTCAGACCAAGATCGATCCGCGCCGCTACAACGGTGCAAGCCTGGTCGGTCTGCAAGGCATTGTCATTAAAAGCCACGGCAGCGCCGATGTATTCGCCTTTAGCTGCGCCATTCACGAGGCCGTCCGCGAGATCAGCAAGGACGTGCCGCAGCGCATCGGTAAACACCTCGGACAGCACCTGTCGGAAAGGCAGGCGCTTTGAATCCTATCTATTCACGCATTAGCGGCACCGGCGGTTATCTTCCCGGCAAAGTTCTCAGCAACGCCGACCTGGAAAAAATGGTCGATACCACCGATGAGTGGATTACCGAGCGCACCGGCATCCGCAAGCGCCACATCGCCGCGCCCGGCGAGACCACCTGCGATCTGGCCGAGGCCGCTGCGCGCCAGGCTATAGAGGCCGCGCAAATCGACACCGCCGCGATTGATCTCATCATCGTCGCCACCACCACGCCGGACCGCATATTCCCCAGCACCGCCTGCCTGCTGCAGCAGCGCTTGGGCATTCAAGGCTGTGCCGCGTTTGACGTGCAGGCCGTCTGCACCGGGTTTATTTATGCCCTCAGTATCGCCGATAAATTCATCCGCACCGGCAGCGCCAAGTGTGCCTTGGTGGTGGGCGCGGAGACCTTGTCGCGCATCACCGATTGGACCGACCGCAACACCTGCGTGCTGTTCGGTGACGGGGCAGGCGCCGTTATTATCGAGGCCAACGCTGAGCCCGGCATACTCTCAACCCACCTGCATGCCGACGGCCAATATCAGGATTTGTTGATGGTGCCGGTGGGTGTCTCGCAGGGCTATGATGCTTTGCAAAACGGCGAGAGTCAGATCAAGATGCTGGGCAATGAGGTGTTTAAGATCGCGGTCAATACCTTGGATCGCATCGTTGACGAGACCCTGGAGGCCAATCAACTCGATAGGTCCGACGTGGATTGGCTGATCCCGCACCAGGCAAACATCCGCATCATTGCCGCCACCGCCAAAAAGCTGAAACTGCCCATGGAACGGGTGGTGGTCACGGTGGCCGACCACGGCAACACCTCCGCCGCCTCCGTGCCGCTGGCACTAAACGTCGCGGTGCGTGATGGGCGCATTAAGCGCGGCGACACCCTATTGCTGGAGGCCTTCGGCAGCGGCTTCACCTGGGGCTCGGCTTTATTGAAATACTGATGCTATAATGCGCATATACCCACTTGCCCGCGCCCCGATCTGATCCAAACCATATTGATGTTGTAATCCATCTGTCTGCCCCAAACACTTAAGGTTTACGTGCACGCTAAAAAGAGGACCTCACAATGAATACCAAGTTAGCGTTGGTGTTTCCCGGGCAGGGCTCGCAATCAGTAGGTATGTTGGGAGACCTGGCCACGGTCTACCCGCTCGTGCAAGACACCTTCGCCATCGCCTCCGAGGTGTTGGGTTATGATTTGTGGCGGCTGGCGCAGCACGGGCCGGAGGCTGAATTAAACCTGACGCATAAAACCCAGCCGCTGATGCTGGCCGCCGGCGTGGCGCTGTGGCGCGTTTGGCAATACCGCTCGGCGCGCCTGCCCAACGTCATGGCCGGGCACAGCTTGGGCGAATATACCGCGCTGGTATGTGCCGGGGCCTTGGATTTCGCCGATGCCGTCGAGTTGGTGGCATTGCGCGGCCAGTATATGCAAGAGGCCGTGCCCGCCGATGCAGGTGCGATGGCCGCCGTACTCGGCCTCGACAATGACAAGGTCAGCGAGTTGTGTGCCGATGCCGCGCAGGGCGAGGTAGTCGCGGCGGTCAACTTTAATTCGCCGGGGCAGGTCGTGGTGGCGGGTCATATAAATGCGGTTACCCGGGTGCTGGAGCGCGCCAGAGAAACGGGTGCGAAACGCGCCGTGCTGCTGCCGGTGAGCGTGCCCTCGCACTGTGCGCTGATGAAACCGGCGGCGGAACGCCTCGCCCACCGCTTACAGCAGACACCCCTCAAGGAATTACGCATAGCGGTGCTGAACAACGTGGACGTGGCCTTCTACACCGATCCCGCCAGCATTCGCGATGGCCTGGCGCGGCAGCTTTATAACCCGGTGCGCTGGTCGGAGATTATTCAACGCATGGCCGCGCAAGACATCGGCACCCTGATAGAATGCGGACCCGGCAAGGTATTGGCCGGGCTTAATAAACGTAACGCGGCCACCATGAAGGCCTTGTCGCTATGTGATGTGGCAGGTCTGGAGCAGGCACTCGCTGCCTAACCCCTGCCAGGGTTTGAGCTAACAGAAGGTTGTAATATGCTGACCAATGAAATTGCATTAGTAACGGGGGCCAGCCGTGGCATAGGGCAGGCCATTGCCCTGGAGCTGGGGCGCCAAGGCGCCACCGTGATTGGCACCGCTACATCAGAAAAAGGTGTAGATAGTGTTAATAAGATGCTGAAAAGTAACAAAATAAAAGGTGAAGGGCGCCTGTTAAATGTGAACGATCAGGTCTCCATCGATACCGCCCTTTCCCTGTTGGAGAAGAACTTCGGCGCCCCCACCATATTGGTTAACAATGCCGGCATTACACGCGATAATTTGCTGATGCGCATGAAGGACGAGGAGTGGGATGATATTATTTCCACTAACCTAAGCTCCGTATACCGTTTGGCGAAGGCCTGCGTGCGTGCCATGATGAAGGCCCGCCGTGGCCGCATCATCAGCATCACCTCGGTAGTCGGCGTCATGGGTAATGCCGGACAGACCAACTACGCCGCCGCCAAGGCCGGGGTGATCGGCTTCACCAAGGCCCTGGCGCGCGAGGTCGGCGCGCGTGGCATCACTGTCAATACCGTGGCGCCCGGTTTCATCAATACCGATATGACGCGCGCATTGGATGAACAGCACAAAACCAGTCTACTGGAAAAAATTCCGTTAAACCGTTTGGGCAGTGCGGAGGAGGTGGCGGCAGCGGTCGCGTTCCTGGCCTCCCCGGCGGCCTCCTATATCACCGGCGAAACGCTGCATGTCAATGGTGGGATGTTTATGGCTTAGTGATAAAATAGGCTGATGGTTGAGTAATCATGTAATGTAGTAATCGTTTACGTTCTAGGGGGATGGCGATCTTATTGTGGTATCGCTTAGAACTTTTCCATAAAATACGCCCGTTTTTGATCAGTTTATTAATTTGGGAGGATGTACCTGTCATGAGCAATGTCGAAGAGCGCGTCAAGAAGATCGTGGTTGAGCAGCTAGGAGTCAAAGAGGAAGAGGTGAGCAACGAATCTTCCTTTGTCGATGACTTAGGCGCCGATTCTCTCGACACCGTGGAACTGGTGATGGCCCTCGAAGAAGAATTTGAGTGCGAAATTCCCGATGAATCCGCCGAAAAAATCACCACTGTGCAGCAGGCCATCGACTACATTAATGCTAATCAGGGCTGATTTCCCAGGCATGCATCAAATCTCATAGTCAAAAGGCCGCTGCCCCTGGGGTAAGCGGCCTTTTGTTTTGATATGTATAGGGTAATGGGTGATGAGTAATGAGTGATGTTTTACCATTTACCATCCCCACTAAACGAGCTCTTCGGATGGTAGGCCAGGCTATGCGAACTGCTATCTCTTATTATTAAGGTAATACTTGCAGTGGAAAAACGCCGTGTGGTTATCACTGGACTTGGTATAGTGTGCCCGGTAGGGCTCACTGTGCCGGAATCGTGGGGCAATATCCTGGCCGGT
>DATECT010000024.1:0-10253 GCA_035286765.1 Gammaproteobacteria bacterium | reverse complement strand
CCGTCAAACTGCACGTCTTCCGGTAGCACCACCGGCAGATCCTCATCGGGCACCGGCACCGCACCGCATTTTTCACAATTGATGATCGGTATCGGCGTGCCCCAATAGCGCTGACGCGATACGCCCCAATCGCGCAGGCGGTAATTCACGCGCCGCTGGCCTTTTTTGCGGCCCTCTAGAAAACTGGCGATGGCATTAAAGGCCTGCGCGGAGGTAAGTCCGGAAAATTCGCCCGAGTCGCGCAATATACCTTTTTCAATATACGCCGCTTGGCTGACATCGAGCGCCGCGCCATCTGGCGGATACACCACGGCCTTGATAGGTAACCCGTATTTCAGCGCAAATTCGTGATCGCGCTCGTCGTGCGCGGGCACGGCCATCACCGCGCCGGTGCCGTAGCCCATCAGCACGAAATTGGCGACCCATACCGGCACCGCGGCGCCGCTAAGCGGATGGATGGCGCGCAGGCCGGTGTCGATGCCGCGCTTTTCCATGGTCTCCAGGGTGGCCTCGTTGACCGAGGTTTGACTGCACGATGCAATAAACGCCGCCAGTTCAGAATTATGTTTCGCAGCCTCCAAGGCAAGCGGGTGCTCGGCGGCGAGCGCGACATACGTCACGCCCATCAACGTGTCGGGGCGCGTGGTAAATACCGTCAGCGCCGAGTCATCAACGCTGAACTGCACCTCCACGCCCTCGCTCTTGCCGATCCAATTGCGCTGCATGGTCTTCACTTGTTCGGGCCAGCCGTCAAGCTTATCCAACTCAGCCAACAACTCCTCGGCGTAGGCGGTGATTTTCATAAACCACTGCGGGATCTCGCGCCGCTCCACCATGCTGTCGCAGCGCCAGCAGCGGCCATCGATCACTTGCTCATTGGCCAACACGGTCATGTCCGTCGGACACCAGTTCACCGGCGCGGTCTTTTTGTAGACCAGGCCCTGTTTGAACAGGCGCGTGAACAACCATTGCTCCCAGCGGTAATAGTTGGGATGGCAGGTGGCCAGTTCGCGGTCCCAATCGTAGCCGAAGCCGAGGCGTTTAAGCTGGCCGCGCATGTAATCGATATTTTGATAGGTCCAGGCGGCGGGCGGCACCTTGTTTTGAATGGCGGCGTTCTCGGCGGGCAGGCCGAAGGCATCCCAGCCCATCGGCTGCAGCACGTTCTTGCCCTGCATGCGCTGATAGCGCGCAATGACATCGCCGATGGTGTAGTTGCGCACATGGCCCATGTGCAGGTAGCCACTGGGGTAGGGGAACATCGACAGGCAATAATATTTCTGGCGTGTAGGGTCTTCCACGGCCTTGAACACGCGTTCGCGCTGCCAGAAATCCTGGGCCTCGGTCTCAATCCGGGCGGGGTGATAATGTTCGTCCATTGCGGTTTTCAACGTCTCGCTGCAAAGAACGCAAGGATACCGCAGTACAGGCCGCCGGAACAATGAACACCCACTAGGCAAGCCGCCGTATTCGGTACAAACTATAGACACAAGGTCTACTCAGGGAGATAGTCATGATGCAGGACAACAGCGAAAAGCTTATCCAGGCCTATAACCGCATGCTGGAGCGCCTTAAGGCGGGACTGGAACAGGCCCAGGAACATACCCGGCAAGATATTCTCCCCGACCTGCAGCGCCACCTCGAGGCGGCCAAGAAAAAGGCCGTGGAACTGGGTGAGCTTACCCGCGACGAGGCTGAGAAGATCGGCGCCTATCTAAAGCGCGACCTGCAACACGCCGCCCAGCACGCCAGAGAGACTGGCCAGGAACTCGCGGACTGGCTGCGCATCGACATTAAATTGGTCGAGGCCCGTTTCGCCGAGATGCTGACCTGGGTGGTTGACCGCACTCGGCTTGAACTGGATAAGCTGGCGTTGCGCGCCAAACAAGCCGAGGCCAAACAGACCGAATGGCATACCGGTGAGGTGGCGGGCATCGGCACCTTAAGCTGCTCTGAGTGCGGCCAGGAGTTGCATTTCCACGCCACCGGCCATATCCCGCCCTGCCCCAAGTGCCATGGTGTCACATTCCGGCGCGGCCCTTCTACATCAAGTTAGTGGCGCAATAATTCTATTAAACGATAGGTTTGCGAGCCACACGGTGCAATGCTTGCCCCTCAACCAAAACCGGGACCAAGCATTGCACCGCTAGGTTAATCGCTAGGGCAAGAAACCACGCTGCAGTAAGCCCTAACGCGCGGCGCTTGACCGAGAGGCAGTTGAGCGCGAGGTGCTTGCACCTGCCTTATTACGCGCACGGGTTTGCGCGGCCTTCTTAGCAGAGGCCGACCGTGCTGCGGCTGGCCGGGCGGCTGAGGCAGCCCCGCCTTTTTTACCGCCCTTCTTAGCGGGTGCTGTATTAATCGCCTTACCGCGACCTGAGCCCCCGACCTTCTTGGCGCCACCGGTCGTCTTATTCACCGTCGACCAGGCACGCCTTGCCGCCTCGCCCTCGCCCACACCACGCTTCTCATAACCCTCCTCGATATGCTCCGCCTGACGCTTCTGCTTCTCGGTATACTTTGACTTATCACCTCTTGGCATCGTCCCATCCTCCTTTAGTGATCAATATGCGGTCTAAGACCTATCGCAAACACAAACGGGTGCGTCATATTGAGATCGTGAAGATATGCGCAAATATATATACAAATTCAGCGCCTATTACTGCGCTTAGCGGGTCTCTTCACGTTTAGTTAGATGTAACAATGTGGCAGGTGTTCAATAACAACACAAAATAGATGAAGGCGCCGCTAAAAATAGCCGCCTTTTTTGCGGCGCTCGTGATTTATTTCCGCAGACGGACTACTGCTAAGCTGACCAGCACGATCAACAACACAGGATAATTTCCCCAACGTACATAGGGCGTGGCGCCTTGCATCGGTTGCGCGGTGCCGGTGAGCACGACGGTTTCAAACTGCGGCGAGCGGGCTACGAGCTTGCCTTTTGGATCAATAATGGCAGAGATGCCGTTGGTCGTCGCGCGCAGCACCGCCCTGCCCGTTTCGAGCGCGCGCATGCGCGCCATCTGCAAGTGTTGCGGCGGCGCTAATGAGTCGCCGTACCAGGCGTTGTTGGTGCCGTTCACCAGCAGAGCCGCTTGCGGCAGATTGCGAATGACCTCTTCACCGAAGGTATCTTCGTAACAGATCGAGGCACCGATCTTGTACCCGGCGGCCTCCAGCAAGTTTTGTTGCGGCGGCCCGGCGCTATAACCCGACATGGGCAAATCAAAAAACCCAATCAGTCCGCGCAGCCAATCGGCGAACGGCACATAATCGCCGAACGGCACCAGGTGTTGTTTGAGATAAAAACCGTGCTTACTGCCGAGGCTCAGCATGGCATTATAATATTTTTCCGTTTGTTGATCCTGCACGGAGAGCCCGATGAGCAAATCACTGCGCTGGCGACGTGCTTCAGCGGCAAGCTGCGCCAGGTAAGTGTCGGCGATCTGATGGTAAAAAACGGTTAGCGCCGCCTCGGGCCACACGATCAAATCCTTGCCCCATTGCCGGCGAGTCAATTCGGCATACAAATCAAGGCTGCGCTGGCGTTGCTCCGGCTGCCACTTAATCTGTTGCGGGATATTGCCCTGCACCACGGCGACCTGTAACGGCTTGCCGAGTGCTTGCGTCCATGTCACATTGCCGAGTAATGCGGCCCCGCCCCACAGACATATCAGCATGGCCAGGGAGCTTAGTTGATAAGAGCGGCGCGTCACCACCACCATTCCAATCAACCCGGCGCTAAGGGCGCACACCCAGGACAAACCGTACACACCCACCAATGGGGCTAACCCGGCCAGCGGTGAATCGATCTGGCTGTAGCCTAAATTGAGCCAGGGAAATCCACTGAGAATCCAGCCGCGCACCCACTCAAATAGCACCCAGGCGGCAGGGTAGAGTAGTAATAATTTTAGCGGATAAGCATTTTCTTTATACGCCGCTAACCGCGCGCTGCTGTAACCGAGCAGTGCGGGAAATAATGCCAGGAAGGCAACAAACCCTGCGGTTAAAAACCCCGCCAAGAAAACCCCTGAGTTGCCGAAATCATGGATGGCGACATACACCCACGAAACACCCACGCCGAACATGCCCACGCCAAATAGCCAGCCGCGCCAAAAGGCCTGTCGCGCCGTGGCAAATAACCACACGGCAAAGAGCATGGCGGGCGCGAGCACGGCGAGGGGAAACACATTGAACGGCGCGAAGGCCAGCGGCACCAGGACACCGGCCAGTAAGGCCAGCACATCGCCGCGCCAGCCGGCCTGTGCCCACTGCAATTTAGTTAGTGGGCTGATGCGGTAACAGGGCTGCCTCACGTGGCAGACGCGGCTTCAGCCTTAACTTCCGGCGTTGGTAAAATAACGCGTAGTAAATGAATACGACGGCTATCCGCGCGCAGCACCTTGAAGCGCATATTTTCCAAAGAGAGGCTCTCGCCGCGCCGGGGCAAGCGCCCAAAGTGATGGGTCACCAGACCGGCGATGGTGTCGAACTCTTCATCACTGAACTGGGTGCCGAAGTGCTCGTTAAATTCGGCAATCGGCGTGAGCGCCTTTACCGTGTAACTGGTATCCCGAAATTTCCGGATGAACGCCTCTTCCTCGACGTCGTGCTCGTCCTCGATCTCGCCGACGATTTGCTCGAGCACATCTTCAATAGTCACGAGCCCGGCCACGCCACCATACTCATCCACTACGATCGCCATGTGGTTGCGGCTAGAGCGGAATTCCTTGAGCAGCACATTCAGGCGTTTACTCTCGGGCACAAACACCGCCGGGCGCAGGATATCGCGCACCTGAAAATTTTCTTTATGGCCGTCTTGGAAATAGGTCAGCAGGTCTTTAGCGAGCAGAATACCGACCACCTCATCCTTGCTATCGCCGATAACGGGAAAACGGGAGTGGGCCGATTCGGTAATCACGGGCAAAAACTGCTCCGGCTCTACATCGCGCTCGACCACCACCATTTGCGAGCGCGGAATCATGATGTCGCGCACGCGCATCTCCGAGACTTGCAGCACGCCCTCGATCATGGCGAGCGCATCGACATCAATTAAGCTGCGGCTCGCGGCATCGCGCAGCAGCTTGGTTAAATCTTCACGGTCTTGCAGTTCATCGCCCAGCAGCGCCTGGCTTATTCGTTCAAACCAAGAGCGTTGCGAGGGCTCGGTACTAGGTCGGTCATCGTTCATAAAGTCTGCGTTTCTAAGTAAGGATCGGGATAGCCTATATCGGCCAGTATCTTGGTTTCAAGGGCTTCCATCTCATGCGCCTGCTCATCGCTAAGATGATCATAGCCCAACAGATGCAGACTGCCATGCACCACCATGTGCGCCCAGTGCGCGCTGATATCTTTATGCTGCTCGCTCGCCTCGCTTACCACCACCGGCGCGCAAATCACCAAATCGCCCAAGTAATCGCGCGCCGAAGCCACCTGCGCCGGGGCTGCAAAGGGAAATGATAATACATTGGTGGGGCCGCTGCGCTGGCGAAAAGTTTGATTAAGATCAGCGCTCTCCTGCTCGTCGACAATGCGCACGGTCAGGGCCGCACGCTCGCGCTTGGCCTGGGTCAATGCAGCGCATGCCCAACTCTCAATCTCAGTAGCTGCTGGAAGGCCGGGCTTTGGCACAGCGTATTGTACATTCACATCAATACTCATCTTAGTCTTAACGATGCGTTTTTAGTCGTTTTTCTTGGCAGCTGCTGCGGCCTTTACATTAGCTGAGCCGTCATTGCCTTGCTCATAACTCTCATACGCCGTGACGATACGCTGCACTAATTCGTGGCGCACCACGTCTTGGGCACGAAAGAAGCAGAAGCTGATACCCGCCACACCCTTCAATACCTCAATGGCATGGCGCAGGCCGGATTGACGCTCACGCGGCAGATCAATTTGCGTGACATCGCCGGTAATGACAACCGTGGAGCCGAAGCCGATGCGGGTAAGGAACATCTTCATCTGCTCGACCGTGGTGTTTTGTGCTTCATCGAGGATAATGAAGGCATCGTTCAGCGTGCGTCCGCGCATGTAGGCCAACGGGGCAAGCTCGATCACGCTGCGCTCGATGAGCTTAGCGACGCGCTCGAAGCCCAGCATCTCATAGAGTGCATCGTAGAGCGGGCGCAGATAAGGGTCGATCTTTTGAGTGAGATCGCCCGGCAAAAAGCCCAAGCGTTCACCGGCCTCGACGGCGGGCCGCACCAATAATATCCGCCGCACCTGCTCGCGCTCCAGCGCCTCCACGGCACAGGCGACCGCCAAATAGGTTTTACCCGTGCCCGCCGGGCCGATACCGAAATTAATATCGTGAGTGAAGATATTTTTCAGGTAACGCTGCTGACTCGGGTTATAGCCTTTGATGGTGCCGCGCTGGGTGCGGATGGTTAAATTAAGCCCAGCCTCCGAGGCAGGCTCTTCCGACGGGCCGGCGAGCGAATCAACTTGACCCGTATTCAGAAATAAATGCACGCGGGCCGGGCTCAGCGCGCTGACGGCAGTCTCGGCATACAAGTCGCGCAGCACGGCGCCGGCCGCATGCACGGGCTGCGCATCGCCGATCACGCGGAATACGTTGCCGCGATTATTGATCTCCACGCCCAAGCGGCGCTCCACCTGTTTGAGGTGCTCGTCGAATTGGCCGCACAGATTGGCCAGCCGCTGATTATCGGCGGGCTCGAGGACGAAATCATTGGATTGAGGGTGATCGCTCGGCGGGGCAGGGTGAGCGGAATCGCGCTTAAACTGTTTTCTCACAATGTTAACTATATGACTTTTTAAACGAAAATTCCACTGTCATGTATGTCACACCTCCTGGTTCAATGGTTTAGACTAAGCAGCCAGCTCGGCGTTCACGATCTCGCCGCGCAGGGAATTAGTTTGCACTTCCGTGATCAACACATCAATAAACCTACCCATTAAGGCCTTATCGCCGCGGAAATAGACGACCCGGTTATTTTCATTACGCCCGGTCAGGAAATGCGGGTCTTTACGCGAGACGCGCTCCACCAGGATCCGCTGATAACTACCTACCATGCCTTGGCTGATGGCATGCGCCAAGGCATTGACGCGCTGCTGTAGTGTATACAAACGCTGCTGCTTCACCTCAAACGGCACGTCATCCGGCAGGCTCGCCGCCGGAGTGCCGGGGCGTGGGCTGTAGATGAAGCTGTACGATTGGTCAAAGCCGACTTCTTCAATTAAATCCAACGTTGCCTGAAAGTCGGCAGCGGTCTCGCCGGGGAAACCGATAATAAAATCCGACGATACACAAATACCCGGGCGGATCGCCCGCAAGCGCCGGATCTTGGCCTTGTATTCCTCGGCAGTATGGCCGCGCTTCATCAATTTTAAAATACGATCCGAGCCGCTCTGCACCGGCAAATGCACATGATTGACCAGCTTGAGCACCTCGCCATAGGCGGCAATGAGGCTGTCGGAAAATTCCACGGGGTGCGAGGTAGTGAAGCGGATACGCTCGATGCCCTCGATATTGGCGACATAAGTGATAAGCAACGCGAGATCGGCCATGTCGCCGTCGCACATTACGCCTTGATAAGCGTTTACATTTTGCCCCAGCAGCGTTATCTCGCGTACGCCTTGACGCGCAAGCTGCGCAATCTCATAGAGCACATCATCGAACGGGCGGCTCACCTCTTCGCCGCGTGTATAAGGCACCACGCAGAACGTGCAGTATTTGCTACAGCCTTCCATGATGGAGACAAAAGCCGCCGGGCCAGCGGCACGTGGCGCGGGCAGGTGATCGAATTTTTCGATCTCCGGAAAGGAGATGTCGATCACCGGCGTGCGGCGGCGCAAGGTGCTCGTCAGCATTTGCGGCAAGCGGTGCAAGGTCTGCGGACCGAATACCATATCCACATACGGCGCGCGACGGCGGATGTTATTACCCTCCTGGCTCGCCACACAACCGCCCACCCCGATGATGAGCTCGGGACGCGCCTGTTTCAATTCGCGCCACCTGCCCAACATGGAAAACACCTTCTCCGCGGCCTTTTCACGGATGGAGCATGTATTTAACAGCAGCACGTCGGCCTGCTCCGGCGTCGCCGTCAACTCCAACCCATGCGAATTTGCGAGCACGTCCGCCATCTTCGCGGAGTCGTACTCATTCATCTGGCAACCGAAGGTTTGGATGTAGAGCTTTTTATTCAACATAAATGACAAGCCTATAGGGCGCCTCTAATAATTTGTCATTCCTGCGAAGGCGGGAATCCAGCATTTAAAAACGGATGATAAATCAGTAGCTTTTGGATTCTCGCCGAAGTTTATCCTGAGCGAGGCCGAAGGGCGGGAATGACGGAATTTGAATTTAGAGCGCCCTATATTACTAACTAAGGAATCCCTTAGCCTCTTCCAGTACGGCAACCACCTGTGCCCGCGTTACGCTGGGAAAACCTTCCAAAAAATCATCAATGGTTTCGCCGCTTTCCAGATAATCGAACAAGGTTTGCACCGGCACGCGCGTACCCGCAAAAACCGGCGCGCCGCCCATCACGTCCGGCGAGCAGCTAATAAGCGGCTGTGTATGCATACAATCACCCTGCCTTAAAATCATCTAGTTAACAATCTTACTCCTCGTGCGTGGCGCCGATCTTGTGGATGCTTAAATCCGCGCCCTTGAATTCCTCTTCCTGACCCAGGCGTATCCCGACTACCTTCTTGAGTACGCCATAAACAATGAGACCACCAACCAAGGCAATGATTACGCCGAGCAGTGTGCCGAGCAGTTGCGCGGTGAAGCTCACCCCGCCGATACCGCCCAGGGCCTTGAGGCCGAATATCCCCGCCGCGATGCCGCCCCAGGCGCCGCATAACCCATGCAGGGGCCACACGCCCAGCACATCGTCAATCTTCCACTTATTTTGGGTGAGGGTAAAGGTCCACACGAATAGCGCGCTGGCGACCACGCCGGTGATGAGCGCGCCGACCGGGTGCATGATGTCGGAGCCGGCACACACCGCCACCAACCCGGCCAGCGGCCCGTTGTGCACAAAACCGGGGTCATTCCGGCCCAGCACCAGGGCGGTTAAGATACCGCCGACCATGGCCATCAGCGAGTTGATCGCCACCAGCCCGCTCACCGCCTCCACGGTCTGCGCCGACATCACATTAAAACCGAACCAGCCCACGCTTAATATCCACGCGCCCATGGCCAGGAAGGGGATGTTAGAGGGCGGATGAGCGGCCACGCGGCCATCGCTGGTATAGCGCCCGCGTCGCGCGCCGAGCAGCAGCACGGCCATCAGCGCGATCCAGCCACCCATCGCATGCACCACCACCGAACCGGCAAAGTCATGGAATTTGGCGCCGAACTCCGCCAGCAGCCAATCCTGAACACCGTAGTGATTGTTCCAGGCAATGCCCTCAAAGAACGGGTAGATAAAACCAACCAGCAAAAACGAGGCGGCCAGTTGCGGATTAAATTTCGCACGCTCGGCGATGCCGCCCGAGACAATGGCGGGCACCGCCGCCGCAAAGGTTAGCAGGAAGAAAAACTTTACCAGGTCATAGCCGTTTTTGGCGGCCAGCACCTCGGCGCCCTGCATAAAATACACACCGTAGGCGATGCCGTAGCCGATGAAGAAATAGGCGATGGTCGAGGCCGCGAAGTCCGTGAGGATCTTGACCAGGGCGTTGACCTGGTTCTTTTTGCGCACCGTGCCCAGTTCCAAAAAGGCAAACCCGGCATGCATGGCCAAGACCATTACTGCGCCGATCAATATAAACAGTACATCGCTACCGGACTTCAAATTCTCCATAATCCCCCCTAAGGCTTGCGTCGATTGGCCGCTATTTTATGCCCTTCTTTGGTGCACGTCGATGCCGACCGCTCAAGGCCGCGGTACACTCCAGGGGTTACCAGTATCCCAGCCATGGTCCTGCCATTGCTGCTGCTCCGCTGCGAGGGCGCTGTATTCGCTGCGACGCTGCAAATTTCCCGTCGCACCGGGGTCACAGTAAAAACTGACGCTCGGAAACAGGCTGTGCTTAACCAACTCGCACTCCACCTTCTCATCGGCATACAGACGCAAGGCGATGACCGTCCAGATGGGCGGAAAATTAAACAACTTGCGCGCCGCCCAGAGGCCAATTAAACCGCCTACCACGGCGCCGATAACCAACCCCACTACAAAGCCCTTGGGGCCGCCGATAGCACCGATCTTCGCACCGATCTTTGCCCCTGCCGCCGCACCCACCAACCCGCCTGCCACGGCGCCGACAATGGTGCCGAA
>DATECT010000023.1:0-3549 GCA_035286765.1 Gammaproteobacteria bacterium | reverse complement strand
GCTCGCCGAGTGCACTACAATATCCGCGCCTAATTTAAGCGGTTGTTGTAGTGCAGGGGTGCAGAAACAATTATCCACTACCAAGAGGCAATTATGCCGATGGGCGATATCCGCCAGCGCCGCAATATCCGCTATTTCGCTTAAGGGGTTGGAGGGCGTCTCCACGAATAGCAGCCGCGTCTCGGGGCGGATGGCCTGTTCCCAGGCTATTAAATCGGTGAGCGGAACAAAGCTGGTACTCACCGCGAAGCGCCCTAAAATATTTTCGAGCAGAATGACCGTCGGGCCAAACAAGCTACGCGAGGCGACAATGTGATCGCCGGCCTTCAACAGACCCATGCAGGTGGTGAGGATGGCAGACATGCCGGAACTGGTGGCCACGCAGCGCTCGCCGCCCTCCAGGCTGGCTAGGCGCTGCTCGAAGGTGCGTACCGTGGGATTAGTAAAGCGCGAGTAGATATTGCCGGGCTCACTGCCCGAAAAGCGCGCCGCCGCCTGCGCGGCGCTGTTTGCGACAAAGCTTACCGTAGGGAAAATTGGCTCGGATTGCTCACCCTCGGGCGTGCGGATTTGCCCGGCGCGCACGGCGCGAGTGTCGAATCCGTATTCGTCCAGGTCGTCTGACACTTTATTATCGTCTTTCATATATTTAAGTGGCGAGTGCCTAGTGGCTAGTGGCTAGTGGCTAGTGGCTAGTGGCTAGTAAAGACATTACTCTATCCTCGCTACTCGCCACTAGTCACTCGCTACTGATTCTAAGCCGTATTGTATAAATCTATAGCCTCGCTGTTACTAGCGACCTGCTCGGTCTTGGCGTTATCACAACGCATCTTTTCGATATGCTCAAGGTAAGGCTGACTTACGCCGCCGGTGACATACTCGCCGCTGAAACAGGAGCTGTCAAATCGGTCAATCTTCGGATTTCCCATATGCACCGCCTCGATCAGATCGTCCAGGTTCTGATAGATCAGCCAGTCGGCACCGATGGCTTCGGTGATCTCGCGCTCGTCACGATTATGCGCAATCAATTCATTGACCGAGGGCATATCGATACCATAGACGTTCTGATAGCGCACGGCGGGCGCCGCCGATGCAAAGTATACCTTCTTAGCGCCGGCCTCGCGGGCCATTTGTATAATCTGCTGCGAGGTGGTGCCGCGCACGATGGAGTCGTCCACCAGCAGCACGTTCTTGCCTGCAAATTCCATATCGATGGCATTCAATTTCTGGCGCACCGACTGTTTGCGCTGTTTCTGGCCCGGCATGATAAAGGTGCGGCCAATATAGCGGTTTTTAACGAAGCCCTCGCGATACGCTACGCCGAGTTCATAAGAGAGTTGTAACGCAGCGGTGCGGCTGGTATCGGGGATCGGGATGATCACGTCGATATCATGGTTGGGACATTCCCGCTGTATCTTGCGCGCCAGCTTTTCGCCCATGCGGATGCGCGCCTGATAAACCGAAACGCCGTCGATAATGGAATCGGGCCGCACCAGATAGACGTATTCGAAAATGCACGGCGAATACACAGACTGTTGCGCGCATTGCTGGGTATGCAGGCCGCCGTCGACATCGATAAATACCGCCTCGCCCGGGCCGATATCACGCACCAGTTCATAGCCCAGCGCGCTCATCGCCACGCTCTCGGAGGCGATCATATATTCCGGGCCTTGTTCGGTATCGCGCTTGCCGAATACCACCGGGCGTATGCCGTAGGGATCGCGGAAACCGACGATGCCGTAGCCGGTGATCATCGCCACCGCGGCGTAGCTGCCGCGGCAGCGCCGGTGCACGCCTTTCACGGCGGTGAAAATATCGTCGGCAGTGATGCGCAGCTTACCGATTTGCTGCAACTCCTGCGCAAACACATTCAGCAATACCTCGGAATCGGAGTCGGTATTGATGTGGCGCAATTCGTCGCGGAACACATCCTGCTTCAATTCCTCGGCATTGGTAAGATTACCGTTGTGCGCCAGACTGATGCCGAACGGCGAGTTCACATAAAACGGCTGGGCCTCCGCCGAAGAGGAACAACCTGCCGTCGGGTAACGCACATGCCCGATGCCCATATTGCCGGGCAGCTTGAGCATGTGGCGGGTATGGAACACGTCGCGCACCAGTCCATTGTCTTTGCGCATGAATAACTTGCCATCATGATAGGTGATGATGCCCGCGGCGTCCTGGCCGCGATGTTGGAGCACGGTGAGACCATCGTAGAGCGACTGATTGACGCTAGCTTTAGCAACAATTCCAATTATTCCGCACATATTGCCTCCCTCATGAAGAGACTAGTGGAAAGCTGCTGTTGTGGGCGTATGCAGCCAATTACTAGGACACCTCTAAAAATAGTGGATTTTGTCTTTAGGCGAGGCGTTGGCTGCGAGAAAGCGGAGTGTACACGATAGTACATGAGCATTTCGAGAAGACAACAACGACGCATCAAGACAAAAGACGCATTTTTAGGGGCGCCCTGTGGTAAGGCCATAAACAAAATTTTGCGCTATATCGGGCGGCAGAAAGCCGCGCAACCACAGCGTTAGGCCCTGAAAGTCCTCGATCAATACGGATTGCTGCCACCAAGGGTCCCTCGGTATGGGGGTAACGCCGGCCAATAGGATGAGGATGGCGACCACTACCACGCCGCGCGCAATCCCGAATAATACTCCGAGCAGGTGGTCGGTGCCGCTCAATCCGGTCTTATCGACTAATTGTGCAATCAGGTAATTCACCAACGCCGCCAGCATCAAGGTGAATACGAACAATCCGGCAAATGCTGCCATTAACCGCACCGAGGGCAATGCAATATAGCCGGTCAACAAGTCAGCGAAGTAGTGCGCGAAGGTCAGCGCCACCCATATAGCGGCGATCCAGGCGATTAAGGATAGGGCCTCGCGCACCAGGCCGCGCATCAGCCCGATCAACCCGGAGAGGGCAATAATGCCAATAATGACATAGTCCACCCAAATCATATGGGCCAGGGCCTTTGTCTATTGATAGATAAACTTATCGGATACGCCAAACTGGGGAAGCACCGTAGACCAAAAGAGTATTTTACCAGTTTAACCCTATAAACTGAACTAAAGGGTAAACAGGCCAATAATGCCAATATGGGTGAAACCGCCGAATCAGGAAGGATAACGGCCCACGATGCCTTTAATCTTGAGTTCCTTTTGCAACTTATCGCGTATCGCCTCGGCCTGGGCGCGCTCCAGTTCCGGACCAACGCGCACGCGCAGACTCTTGCCGCCGCTGCCCTGCACCGGCTCCACGAAGGCGGTATAGCCTTTGGCGCGCAACCGGTCGCGTAGTTTCAGGGCATTCTGCTCGTTACTGAAACTACCAAGCTGGACCACCCATGCCCCCACGGCCATGCGCTCGCGGCTCCCGGCGGTGGGCGGCTGTTCTTTAGGTTTGCTGGCGCTGGCGGCGGGATTGGCGGGGGGGGGTGCAACGGCTGCGGCTGGCGGCTTTGCATCGGCATCGGCTGGTGGGGCGGTGGTTGCAGCGGCCTCCGGCTGGGCGGGCGCCGCAAGCGTGACTGGCGGGCTA
>DATECT010000022.1:0-10024 GCA_035286765.1 Gammaproteobacteria bacterium | reverse complement strand
GGTGCCAGGCTTCGAGGCCCCGGTCATGCTGGCCTACTCGGCGCGTAACCGCTCCGCCTCGATCCGCATCCCCTATGTCGCCAACCCCAAGGGACGCCGCATCGAGGTGCGCTTCCCGGACCCCTCCGCCAACCCTTACCTGGCCTTCTCGGCCATGGTGATGGCCGGCATCGACGGCATCCAAAACAAGATTCACCCCGGCGAGTCCATGGATAAAGACCTCTACGACCTGCCGCCCGAGGAAGAGAAGAAGATACCCAAGGTCTGCCATTCCCTGGACATGGCCCTGGAACACCTGGACAAAGACCGCAAGTTCCTCACCACCGGCGGCGTGTTCACCAACGACGTGATCGACGCCTACATCGACCTCAAGATGCAAGAGGTTACGCGCCTGCGCATGACCAGCCACCCGGTCGAATACGATATGTACTACAGCCTGTAACCACGTTTATCTAGTAGCTTACATAGCGCCCCTTCGGGGGCGTTCTTTTTTAGGGCCTGCGCTGCGTTTCTTTTTCGCGTACCTGCCCGGCTGTAAAGATTGTCGCCGCGCCGTTTCTTGTCTATGCTAAGGCCATGCGCCTGTTACGCCTTATCAGCATCAGCTTGCTCTTGCTCGCCTTGCCCCTCAGCGGCTTCGGCGCCGTTTATAAGTGGGTGGCCCCCGATGGGCGCGTAATCTACTCCGATCAACCCCAGCCGGGTGCAAGAAAACTAGACTTACCCGCCGCGCCACCTGCACCGCCGGCGGCCAGCACCCCACAGGTCATCAGCAACTTCCCCCCCAGCGCCTCCGGGGCGGCTGTGCCCGCCACTTACACCAAGCTCACCATCGTTGCCCCCGCCAACGACACGGCGGTGCGTGAAAATAGCGGCACCGTGAGTGTGGCGCTGGCCGTTGAACCCGAGTTAGACGTTAAGTCCGGCCACAAGGTTAGCCTACTGCTGGATGGCAAGCCCGCGCTAGAGGGCCAGACCGGCACTCAGCTTAGTATCAGCAACGTGGACCGCGGCACGCATGTGCTACAGGCGCAAATCAGCGACGCCGAAGGTAAAGTATTAATTTCCTCTGCAACCAGCAGCTTCCACATGCAGCGCTTCTCCGCCCTCTCTCTCGATAACAATCCCTTGGCCGCACCCACCCTAAGCATTGTCAGTCCGCTCGCCGTCCCTCGCGCACCAAAATAGTGCATTGTAGCTTTATCTGGATTATTCTGGGGCGGATCGCCAATTCAGCCTGTCGCTGGTCGTTTTCATAGGTATCTGTATTTATTATATTTTTAACAATTTTACTAATGAACTCCACTCACAGGGACATCACGCAGGCCTTGGTTTGGTTCTTGCTAAACTAAGGCCATGTCTGCCATGAAGATCTATCAAGCAATTATTGAAAACCTGAATACAGCGGTATTAATGTTCGATCCCTCGCTGCGCCTCAGCTACCTGAACCCCGCCGCCGAGATGCTGTTTGCGATTAGCGCACGGCAAGCGCGCGGCATGTTGGCCGCCGAACTCATGCCCAAGGCCAGCGCCTTTCTGGTGGCACTACAGCGTTCGCTGCACTCTCAACACCCGTTTACCGAGCGCGAGTTGCAACTACATGTGGCGGACAATACCAGCCTGATCATCGTAGACAGCACGGTAACCCCGCTCAGCAACCACAAACTGTTAGTGGAACTGGTACAGGTGGACCACCATCGCCGCATCACCCGCGAGGAAAATCTGTTGGCACATTACCAGGCCAACCGTGCCCTGCTGCGCGGGCTGGCGCACGAGATCAATAATCCACTGGGCGGTCTGCGCGGCGCGGCGCAACTGTTGGAGCGTGAACTCACTAACGAAGACCTTAAAGAATATACCCAGGTCATCATGGGCGAGGCTGACCGGCTGAGAAACCTGCTAAGCCGTATGCTCGGGCCGAGCACACTGCCGCAAAAACAATTCAGCAACATTCATCATGTGCTGGAGCGCGTGCGCAGCGTCGTGTTGGCCGAAATACCCGAGGGCGTGCGCATCATTCGCGACTACGACCCCAGCATCCCGGAATTTTTGGCCGACCCCGATCAATTGATACAAGCGGTGCTCAACATCGTGCGTAATGCCACGCAGGCATTGAAAGGCCAAGGAAATATTATCTTGCGTACTCGCATCCAGCGGCAATTTACCATCGGGCCGAAACATTATCGCCTGATAGCACGCGTCGATATTACTGACGATGGGCCCGGCATCCCTGCCGACCTTATCGAAAGTATTTTTTACCCGATGGTAACGGGGCGGGCGGAGGGCACCGGGCTCGGCCTTTCAATAGCGCAATCATTAGTGAATCAACATGGTGGCTTAATCGAGTGCGTAAGTGCACCCGGCAAGACTACCTTCACCCTTTTATTACCCCTCGAAAACGGAATTAACGATGACTAACACCTATCCAATCGCCAACCATCAGCAGGTGTGGGTGATTGATGACGATCGCTCCATACGTTGGGTGCTGGAAAAAGCGCTCCAGCAGGCGGATCTGCAAGTCACCTGCTTTGACAGCGCGGCAGGCGTATTAAAAAATCTCAGCCGTGGCCTGCCCGATGCCATTATCACCGACATTCGCATGCCGGGCGTCGGCGGGTTGGAATTGCTCGATCAATTGAGCAGCAAATATCCACAGTTGCCGGTGATCATCATGACCGCCCATTCCGATCTCGAAAGCACCGTGGCGGCCTATCAAGGCGGGGCCTTTGAATATCTACCCAAACCCTTCGATGTGGATGAAGCCGTGAATTTAGTGCGGCGGGCGATTGATCATCGTCGCACCCAAGCGCTACCGCCTGCCGCTGCGCCGCAGAAAATCCCCGAGATTATTGGCGAAGCCGCATCCATGCAGGAGGTATTTCGCGCTATCGGACGCCTGTCGCGCTCCAATATCACCGTGCTGATCAACGGTGAATCGGGCACCGGCAAAGAACTGGTGGCGCACGCGCTGCACCGCCATAGCCCGCGCGCAGACAAACCCTTTATCGCGCTCAACATGGCCGCGATGCCGCGCGACTTGCTGGAATCGGAATTATTCGGCCATGAACGCGGCGCCTTTACCGGCGCACAGAATCTGCGGCATGGCCGCTTTGAACAGGCCGATGGCGGCACCTTATTCCTGGATGAAATCGGCGACATGCCTGCCGAATTACAGACACGGCTGCTACGCGTATTGGCGGACGGCGAATTTTACCGCGTGGGTGGTCACAATCCGATCAAGGTGGATGTGCGCATCATCGCCGCCACCCACCAGAACCTGGAACAGCGCGTGCAGGCGGGGCAGTTCCGCGAAGATTTATTTCACCGCCTCAACGTCATCCGCATCCACGTTCCGCCCTTGCGCCAACGCCGCGAGGATATCCCCGCCCTGTTGCGTCACTTCCTGCAACTGGCCGCGCAAGACCTCAATATTGCCGTCAAGACTTTACACCCCGAGGCCGAGGCCTACCTATGCAGCCTGCACTGGCCGGGAAATGTAAGGCAACTGGAAAATACCTGCCGCTGGCTCACCGTGATGACCATCGGTGAAACTATTTTAATGGAAGATTTACCCTCCGAACTACGTGAGCAAGGCGCGCCGCTAGGCGACAACGAAGATTGGGAAGGTGCGCTGCGACGCTGGGCCGATGTGCGACTCACGCGCGGCGACAGCGAAATCCTCAATCACCTCATGCCGCAATTCGAACGCATCCTCATCGAAACCGCCCTCAAACACTCCGGCGGACGCCGCCAAGATGCCGCCAAGCTACTCGGCTGGGGCCGTAATACCTTGACGCGCAAGATTCAGGAATTGGGTCTTGAGGCAGACGAGTAAAGACATATAAGCGACTTTGTCTATACAGTTACATTAAAGCGCGGACTTTTTTCGCCATTTCTTGTATTACTGGTTCAATGTCCAGGTTAATTTTGTAGAAATCGGCGTAAGCATCATCTCGACTTAAGGTTTCAACACCACCATCACCCTTCATTCTATCTAAAACCATATAGACTTTAGTACTCTGACCTGGATCATGTGGCACATGCACTCTAATTCCGGAAATAACATCATTGTGTGCAAAAGCATTTCTAATACTTAATAGCCTATGAAGCTTATTCTGATCTAATTTTACCAACCCTTCCCTATTATTAATAGCCAAAATAAGCTTGATTTTTGACGCAAAGGATACGACTGAGTTATTTAAAACATTAATCTCTACGAAATCTTTTGTTCTCTCACGTGGACGAATATATGAGGTGATAATTTCTTTCATGATCTGTTCTAGCCGATTCGACTGATCTAGGACTAAACCGATGGTTTTAATTTCGTGAGTAGGATTAAAATCCATAATTACACCTAACGTAAAATTGGCCACCTAAATGCGGCTTTATTCCGTCACTTTGCCCCATCGTGCGCTATCTTTCAAGTCTATCAATCAATTAGGTGTCATCGCCCTAAAATTCTTGATTTCAGATGCTTCAAGGCGCAACTCGATGGGTATTTCAGAACCTCTTTAGGTATGCGAACATATCCCCTGGCCACATTTCCTAAGCGCGCACCCTGATAAGCTTATTAAACACCAATTCCTTGTGACCTTACATCTACGGACGGGCAAACTTATGCTGATATCTTCACCCCTCACCCCATCGGCCAAATTCCTATGCGCCGCATTGTTCACTTATAGTCTGCACGCTCAGGCGGCAGACATTAAAAGGGACCCACAAGGCGGCATTACGGTTTCACCTGCTGTCGCTGCGTTAATCGAACAGGCCGAGGCGGGCGATGCCGATGCGGCGAATACCCTGGGCTTTCAATATGGTAACGGTTTGAGCGTCATGCAAAATGATGCCGAATCATTGAAGTGGTATCGCAAGGCCGCAGAACTCGGTAGTGTCGAGGCGGAATATAATTTGGGCTTTGCTTACGAGAGTGGCCACGGTGTAAAAGCCGATATGGTGGAGGCCGCGAAGTGGTATCGCAAGGCCGCTGAGCACGGCTATGCTGAGGCCCAAAATACCCTTGGCATACTCTATGAGAACGGATCAGGCGTGCCGCGGGATTATAACGAGGCCGCCAAGTGGTATGCCAAAGCGGCTGAGCAAGGGGTTGCTGTTGCTAAGGAAAATTACGCAAGATTAATTAAAGGTGGGCTGGTGAAAAAACCTAAAAATTAAGGAAACTCTGATTTATTCGTCATTCCGGGAGAGGCGCAGCGTAGACCCGGAATCCAGTACTTTCAATTCAATGTGTTGCTGGATTCCCGCTTTCGCGGGAATGACAAAAAAGTACACATCAGAGTTGTCTTACCGATGTAACACCGTGGTCGAGTACGTCGTAAAAACCGTAAGCCAGACCCTTGGTTTTCCGAGTCATCCCGTGCACACGGCGGAGGTATGCCCGTGAACTTTGAGGCTGCCGATGAGCGGTGTAATGGAGTTTAGCGCGTGGCGTTGCAGATATTCGCTAATGCCCGCGTTGATCTTGGCACATACCAGTGGATCATAAAACAAGGCTGTGCCGACACCCACTGCGCTCGCGCCCGCGATGATAAATTCCAAGGCATCCTGCGCAGTCAGCACGCCGCCTTGGCCGATGATGGGGATATTATGTTTTTTACAGACCTGATAAACCTGGTGCACCTTGAGCAGCGCAATGGGTTTAATGGCGGGGCCGGATAGGCCGCCCTGATTATTGCCGATAATCGGCGTGCGGCTTTCAATATCAATCGCCATGCCCATGACAGTATTGATGACGGCAAAGCCATCCGTGCCCGCCTCGATGCAGCGCCGGGCATTCTCGGCGATGTCGGTTTGATTGGGCGAGAGTTTGGTGATGAGCGGTTTTCTGGTAACGGCGCGGCAGGCGGCGACGACGCGCGCCGACATGTCCGGGTCATTACCGAAGGCAACGCCGCCCTCTTTCACATTGGGGCAGGAAATGTTGATCTCCATGGCATCAATCGGCGAGTCGTCAAACAGCCGCGTGACTTCCGCGTATTCCTCTATGGTAGAGCCTGATAAATTAGCGATAAAGCGCGTTTCGCTGAAATCGAGCTTCGGCAGAATTGCTTTTATGACGTATTCGGTGCCGGGGTTTTGCAAACCAATGGCGTTTAACATGCCCATTGGCGTTTCATAAATTCTGTGTGGTGCATTACCCAAGCGCGGCGCCAGGGTGGTGCCTTTTAAACAAATTGCGCCCACGTCGCGGTTGGAAAATCCTTTAACACGCGTATATTCTTCTCCAAAGCCCACACAGCCGGAGAGCAGTACCAGCGGCGTGTTAAAGTGCATGCCACAGAATTGTGTGGCAAGGCTATTTAGATTGATGTCGTCCACGTTTTATTAACGATGACTATTCACAGATAACACCTATACCCTAGGCGGCCATATCAATAACTTCAAACTGAAGTTGCTTGCTTTGGGCCTCTTTGACCAATTGTTCCAATTGGCCTGATACCGTATCGTCGATCCAACTTTCGCCACACTGGTCACAGACGTTAGCCGGAACATGCCGCACAACTACCACTCCTTTCCCGTGATCCACGGTAAAGGTTGTCGTACCTGGCGCCAATTTGCCGCCGCACACCGGACAATGATTTTTTTCAGTCATTAGCGGGTCTCCTGCGTGTTTTTAAATCCGCCTCAAAGTGCTGCTCATCTGGCTCATAAGCGGTGATTACATAGGCGGTTTCATCTGCTACATCCCAGCCTATCAAGACGTGAAGCACTCTGGTATCTACATTTCCGTATATCAGATAACAGGGGTAAGGCTTGTTGGAACTATACGACTCTATCACTTCACCATTCATGACTACATTAAAAATATCATCGCGCCAAATGTGCCTTTCAAATAGACGTTGCTGTGCATGTACCCGCCACCGTACTTGCCCCAGGCGGAACGCTATCCTGATATTATCCAGTACCAACATCAAGGTTTAATCATGCTACAGCACGGCTTATAATTCTCAGTCATGTTCCATATCGTATTATACGAACCTGAAATCCCGCCCAACACCGGGAATATCATACGCCTTTGCGCAAATTCCGGCGCGCATTTACACCTTATTCACCCGATGGGCTTTCGCCTAGAGGATAGCAAGCTGAAGCGCGCCGGGCTGGATTATCATGAGTGGGCCAATCTAACCGAGCACGCGAATTTTGAGGCCTTTCTCGCCAGCATAAAACCTGCAAGAATTCTGGCCTGTACCACGCGTGGCCGTAATTGTTATAGCGAATTTGCTTATCAGCCTGGCGATGCCTTGCTGTTTGGCCCCGAGACCCGCGGCCTGCCCCAAGCGCTGCTTGACACCCTGCCTGCCGAACAGCGCCTGCGCATCCCCATGCTGCCCAATAACCGTAGCCTGAACCTATCCAATGCCGTCGCCATTATGCTCTACGAGGCGTGGCGGCAGCAGGGCTTTGTCGGCGCGCGAAAGTAAGGGTACATGCTTAGAGCCTCTAACAAAATAAACTGTCA
Source organism: Gammaproteobacteria bacterium (assembly GCA_035286765.1). Lineage (GTDB taxonomy): Bacteria > Pseudomonadota > Gammaproteobacteria > SURF-13 > SURF-13 > DATECT01. The sequence goes on along the minus strand of DATECT010000022.1, from coordinate 2,547 downwards.
CTCTGAGACAAACGCCTGAACAGCAATGCCACCTTGCCGTAAAGCCAGATCCTTCGCAAAGCTCAGAGCCTGCCCTGAGTTGACGAAGGGATGACATGGGCATAACTTCATTTTTGCTGGAGGCGTTTAGAAAAATTCGGCCTTCTGGTCGCGGTTAAGCAGGGCCTGCACTGCGGCGCGCGGGGTGCTTTGTCCGTAGAGCACCTGGTAAACCTGTTGCGAGATGGGCATATCCATGCCCAGCGTTTCCGCTAGCTGCACCACCTGGCGCACCGTCTGGGCACCCTCGACTACCTGGCCGATGTTGGTCAGTGCGGTTTCTAAAGATTCGCCCCGAGCCAAGGCCAAGCCTAAGCGGCGGTTGCGCGATAGGTCATCGGTGCAGGTGAGCACTAAATCCCCAAGACCGGCCAAGCCCACGAAGGTCTCGCGCTTGCCGCCCAGGGCCACGCCCAGGCGCATCATCTCGGCCAGGCCCCGGCTGATCAAGGCGGCGCGCGTGTTTGCCCCCAGACCCAGTCCATCGGCTATGCCCGCCGCGATGGCCAACACATTTTTCACCGCGCCGCCCACCTCTACGCCTATGACATCGGTGCAGGTATAGACGCGGAAATTATCATTATGCAGGAGCGTTGCCCAGTGCTGGGCGAGTTCAGGTGACTCGGACGCAACGGTAACGGCGGTGGGTGAGCCGCGCACGACTTCGCGCGCAAAGGTCGGGCCGGAGATCACCGCCGGGGGGCGCGCGTCGCCGACTGTTTCAGCAGCGACTTGATGTAATAGCTTTCCCGAGTGAGGCTCCAGGCCCTTGGTTGCCCAAGCGATGTGTTTTGTCTCATCGAGGTACGGTCGCATGTGTTGCAAGGTAACTTGAAACGCATGGCTAGGCACGGCGATTAAGTAATTATTCGCCTGCGCCAGACACTGCGGTAGATCACTGCTTACTTGCAGGGTGTCGGGAAAGGGTACGTCCGGCAAATAGCGGGTATTGCAACGTGCCTGAGCGAGCGTGGAGATGAGTCGGGGGTCACGCCCCCATAACGCAGTGCGATGGCCTTTGCGCGCCAGCAGGATGGCCAAGGCCGTCCCCCAAGACCCAGCGCCCAGCACGGCGATAGATGAATTATTTTGCATGAGGGCACCTCTAAAAATTCAATCAAGTCGATGATGGCAAGGCGAAAACGGGCGAAAAAGCGCAGTTTACACGGCGTAAATGAGCATTTTGAGCCCGTTTTCAACGCCGCCAGCGCGGCTTTAGTGGGTTTTTAGAGGTGCCCATAAATTCAGAAATCTCCCCTAACCCCTCTTCTACAAAGAGGGGAACCCGCTCTTCGGCAAAGAGAGGAGTGGAGGAATTGCGATGCGACGTTAATGCGCGCTCTCGCCCTGCCCCTGCTGGCTCTGCATGTGCGCGTACAATGCATCAAAATTAACCGGCGCCAATACCAACTGCGGGAAGCCGCCGCGCGCGACTAGGTCGGAGACGGTTTCGCGCGCATAGGGGAACAGAATATTGGGGCAATAGCTGCCGAGCATGGCGCCCAGATCGCTGTCATTAAATCCTTTAATGCTGAAAATGCCGGCCTGCTGCACCTCGGCCAGATAGGCCGTCTTCTCGCCCATGCTCGCCGTTACCACCACGGTGAGCACCACCTCGTGCACGCCCTCGGCCTGCGGTGCGGCTTGGCTACGCAGTTGCAGCTTCACATCGGGCGCCCACTTCTCTAAGAATATTTGCGGCGAATTGGGCGTTTCAAAGGAAAGATCTTTGACGTACACCTTTTGAATAACAAACTGGTTATCATTGCCGGTGCCGGTTTGACCGGGTTGTGGATTAGGGGTTGCTTCCTCAGCCATATGCTCTTCCTGATAAATAATTTAACGACGCAAAGATTATTGGATCTTAGCGGTAACTTTTGTGCGTCATGGTTCTGTACATTTACGTTGAGACCCCACTAAGTCCCCAACAAGGCATCCAATTCACCGCTTTGATCCAGCTTCCACATATCCTCGAAGCCGCCCACATGGTATTCATCAATAAATATTTGGGGCACGCTGCGGCGTTGGCTTTTTTGTTCCATGTACCCTCTAAGGTGCGGATCAAGGTCTACCCGCACCTCATCGTAACTCACCCCCTTTGCATCGAGCAGCCGGCGCGCGCGGACGCAGTAAGGGCAAGAGTGAGTGCTGTAAATCACCACCTTCGCCATACGCGTTACTTGCTAATGCTAAGCGGATATTTTGCACCCCGCCAAGCCACCAAACCGCCGGCGATTTTAAACACCGGACTAAAGCCCTGCTTCTGCAAAATCGCGCTGGCGCGCGCGGAACGGTCGCCGGTTTGACAGGTGGTGATGATGGGCCTGCCGCGGAATTTCTCCAAACTCTTCAGTCGTGCCTCTAACTCGCTGAGCGGCACATTAATGGCATTGACGATGTGCCCTTGCTTGAATTCCTGTTCCTCGCGCACGTCCAGCACGACGGCCTTTTCCCGGTTGATCATCTGCGTGGCTTGGGCCGGTTGCAGTTCCTTAAAGCCCAATACCT
>DATECT010000021.1:0-12157 GCA_035286765.1 Gammaproteobacteria bacterium | reverse complement strand
GAGTAAGCGGGAGGGCGAGCAACAGGCGCAAGAGACGCAAGAGGCACAACGGCATGAGTGAAGCAGTGGCACAAAATATAGAGTACCGGCGTTACATCCTATGGTTTGTCTACGCCTGCATCATCTATAGCGTCATTGGCTTTTCCTGGGGCGCCCTGATGGGCGGCATTGCCGACTTCCGCCACTTTGTTGATTACCGTCTACACGGTGACTTGATCGTGCGCGCGCACACCCATATTAATTTATTAGGGTGGGTGGAAATGGCGATCTTCGCTGCCGTCTACTACATCGTGCCGCGCGTGGTGGAGCGCGAGATTTACAGTCTCAAATTGGTGAAGGTGCACTTTTGGATGCACAACTTCGGCCTGATCGGCATGGTGGTGTTATTCACCGCGGCGGGCGTGATCGGCGGCAAGGCCAGCGTCTATGCCACACCCGCTGAGGTCGAGATCATGATCCGCCCTCTGCTGGCGACCATGGGCCTGTTCGGCAGCCTGGTGCTGCTGGCGAATATCATCTGGGCCTATAACCTGTTCCGCACCGGCTGGGGTTGGGGCAAATAACGTGATTAACCGCGGGCATCTTGCGTTGCTGACTACCTTGGCCCTCATGGCGGGTTGTGTGGAAGGCACCGCCTTGCAAATAGGCGCCCCGGTCCCGGTGATCGCCACCAAGACCTTGGCCGATGCGGGCGGCGACTTCAGCAAGATCACCACCTATCGTCAGCCCGACGCGCGCATGTACCAATACTCGCTCGATCAGGCGCTCAAATTGGGCAAGCCCCTGGTAGTCGAGTTCGCTACGCCCGGCCACTGTACGCCCTGCGATGAACAGCTACAAATGCTGAAGGCCGTGCTCAACCGCTACGAAGGCCGGGTCGTTATCCTGCACATGGATCAATACCAGAACCCCGGTGCGTATAAGGCCTTTCGCGTCATGGGCGATCCGTGGACCTTTGTCGTTGACGCGCACGGCATCGTGCGCCACGTCCAATCCGGCAAGATGATCTTCCAGGAACTGGACGCGGTAGTCAAAGACGTTCTGCAGAATAAGGCGGGCTAACGGTGGACGGCCTGCTGCGCTATCGCTTGCTACAGGATCGCAAGGGCCTGCTGTGGGATTTGCTGCTCTACGTGCCGACCGTGGTGGTGCTCGGCATGCTCGGGCTCAAGCTGTGGTACGGCACCAACCCCCAGTGGGCCTATGTGCTATTCTTCATGGCCTCATTCTTCTTTATTGCCGGCGCCAACCGCATTCTAAAAACCCGCCTCATGCTATTGCCCGCCGCGCCGGTGACGCTGGAGCCGAGCAAGGATCGCGTGCGCCTGGAATTGCGCAACGGCGAGAAAATTGACTTGGTTAAAGGCGTGCGCTACTACCCCGATAGCCAGGGCAAATCCTTTGGCCTCAGCGGTATGGATGTGCTGGGGCGGCGGCTCCAATTTGTATTTCACCGCGGCCAATTCGCCGATGACGCGGCATACCAAGAAGTCAGCAACGTGCTGAAGGTGTATCAATAACCGGCCTTGTTCAGCCGCCACCACGCTGTCTGCGCCGCACCACGTCCCAGGCCATATAAGCAATCGCCAGCGCGCCCGCAAAACAGACGCCTACTATGATGGCGTACTCGGTTGTTTGGTTGACCAGTCCGCCCACCAGCATATGCACGGAAAAACCCATGATCGTCAACGCCGAAACCGCCACCAAGGCGTAGATGAACAATTCTTTAATAGAAAAATTACTAATCGGCGCTTGTTTCATATTGCAATTAATAGTGTGCTACGGTAAATTTAGAACGATTTTAACTTGCCCTGTCAGGCGAGGGTAGGGGTGAACCCTATTTTTCTCACAGGGTCTGAATAAATATTGGGGTTATTTGGAGATTCATAAATGGCAAAGCCGGCAAGTTTCGTAAAAAAATCCCTCATCCTGAGCGCTATTCTGGGCATGGTGGTAGGGATGGGGAATGGCAGCGTATTTGGTATTTATTTGATGGCCAATCTCGGGCGCGGCAAGTTCGAGGGCTGGGGTGGTTGGGGCGCCGAGTCTTATCTTCCCAATACCTTCAACGGCTTCATGACCTGGACCATGCTGGTTTTCGGCGTCGCCTTCATAGCGATTTTATTGCTTGCCCTCAGCGGTCATGATAAAATGGCGCAAAAGAAGGGGCACAGCGCCGGTCATTAAATAACAGCCTTGAATTTAAGGCGAACATTGGTCTCATTCGGAGCACAGTGATGGAACTTTTAGCTACATTAGCTACAATTGGCGGCATCTTGAGTCTGATAAGCGCATTCTCAAGCATGTGGCTCGCATGGTATCTGTTAACGCCCTGTCAGGTATGCGGTAAAGTGGGGAATCGTGGAATAGTCAAACCTTGCTGCCCATCCAACAAGTAAATAATAAAGTCATAAGCAAATAATCAAGTTGAGCGCGCCAGCCACATGGGGGGCGTTGCCTTGGAACAGTTTATAAAGTCTACTGAGGTGTGTGTTCATGGTGCTGAAATATCTTTTTGCGAAGAATGAGGACATCCCGGCGGGAACCTCGTCCATATTTTTTGCCTTCTCGGCAATCGTATGGTTCATCATAGGCACGGGTTTAGGCTCGTTTAACGCCGCTAAGCTGGGGTTCCCGGATTGGGTAACCGGCTACCAGTATTTTGCCTTCGGCAAAATGCGCCAAGTGCACGTGATGGCGGTCATTTTCGGATGGATTTCCATGGCCTTCGCCAGCGCCATGATGTATATCACCCCAGCGCTCGGCAACACCAAGCTCTGGTCTGAAAAGCTCGGCGTCTGGAGCTGCCTGAACTGGAACGTCGGCCTGGCCGTAGGTCTCTTCACCATGTGGATGGGTATGACCTCGGGCCGTGAATACTCCGACTTCATCTACCCCATCGATTTAATCTTCCTGTTCTTTGTGTTAATTCCCGTCTCGATGAATGTGTGGATGACCATCGCGCATCGCAAGACGCAGGGCATCTACACCACTAACTGGTTCTTCGCCGGTTCCAGTTTCATGTTCATCGTGGTGCTGCTGGTCGGCAACCTGCCGGAATACTTCCACCTGACCGGCCTCACAGAAGCCTACCTGACCTGGTGGAATGCCCATAACATCTTGGGTCTCTGGATCACCCCGGTGGCTGCGGCTATTGCCTACTACACGATCCCCAAGATCACCGGCAATCCGCTATACTCGCACCGTATCGGCCACTTGCACTTCTGGTCAATCGTAATCTTCTACTCCACGCCTGCGGCCCATCACCTGATGTCCGCCCCGCTGCCGGAGTGGTTGAAGTCCTTCGCCTCGGTGGAGGGCGTGTTGATCCTGGTGCCCGCCATCGCCTTCGTATCCAACATCCTGCTAACCATGCAGGGCAAGTGGAACCTGTTCATTGAGAACATCGAGACGCGCTTTACCGTGACCGGTGTGCTGTTGGCAATCCCGCTCAATATGCAAGGCGGTTTCCAGCAGACCCGCTCGATCAACTGGTATATCCACGGCACCGGCTGGATCGTCGCACACGCCCACTTGGCGCTGCTGGGCTTCTCAACCTTCATTGAGGTGGCGGCTGTCTACTACGGCCTGCAGACCCTGATGAAGCGCAAGCTCTACTCGCTGGCCTTAGCCAACTTCCACTTCTGGATGTTGCTGATCGGCTTCTCCATCTACTGGATTGCGATGACCATCGCCGGCTTGATTCAGGGCGCGGGCAAGATTTACGAAGTGCCCTACATCGACATCGTGGTGGCTGAGCATCCTTACATGATTGCACGCTGGTTCGGCGGCACCTTGGTGTTTCTGGGTAACTGCGTCTGGCTGTACAACATGTGGATGACGGCGCGTGTCGGTACCGTATTGCCTGCAGGCCGCCTCGCGCATGAGTTGGCTTACGAGCGGTAACAAAAAACTTACCGATATTTTGATAGTTGGATTAGGAAGGGAGGGGCTCAAGCGTGGCCTTTAGAGAGTATAAAATTGGTGCCAGAATGTTTGGAGCAGCCTTGTCGCTCTCCATGGCTATTACGCTGGTGATGCCGAGCTATAACATCATTGCGGTGGGATCCACGGCAACGGCATTGGACAAGCAGTTGACCTATGGGCAGGTGAGTGGATTCAGCTTCCATGATCCCATGTTGAAGGGATACGGCAAGCCGCTGAAAGTCCTGCTGAAGCAGGATCCTAAGACCGGCACAGCCATTGAGCCGACCTATGCCTACGTGTTTACCTCCAATACCCCGTTCCCCAGCGGCATTATGCATCCGCAGGTGTTGGGCAAGGGTGTCAGTGAGTTGAGTGTTGAGCAGGGTAAGATTAACGATGCCCTCACTCCGGACGGCGCAGTCTTCCTGGTAAAAGAGGGCCAGTATGAGGGTAAGCCTTACCCCTACATTGAGAATGCCACGGCAACCCTGGGTTGGACGCCGGATGCCGTACTGAAAACCGCAGGCGATGCCAATACCATCTACGCAGGTGCGGGTAAGCAGATGTTCGTGCGCGAAGGCTGCTGGTGGTGTCATACCCTGCTGCCCGAGCAGACTCAGGACTTCCAGGTATTCGGACCGCCGCCGTTACTGGGCGATTTTAATGGTGAATCGCCGACGGCGTTTGGCTCGGACCGCAAGGCCCCTGACCTGCTGCACGTGGGTTCGCGCAACTCCTCCAAGGAGTGGATGATGCTGCACTTCTTTAACCCGCGTCTGGTGCAGCCGCACTCCATCATGCCGCGCTTCGATTATCTGTGGGGTGATACCGACGCCGCAGGCAAGAAGATAGATTATGATGCGTGGCGCACCGCCTATATCGAATATCGTAACGGCGAGCGTGTCACCCCACCCGAGGTACCCATGTATCGCAGCGACAGCGAGATACGCTACCTCATCGACTTTGTATTGAACTTGAAGTAGGAGGATACGTCATGGCTTGGATATTTAGTAAGCCCTTGAATTCTCTGTCGTCGGAAGAGCAGAACAAAGCGGCAATGGAATTATGGGAAGCCGAGAGCATGGGCGGCATCATGGAGAATAACAACCGCCTGCCGTTGCCGGTGGTGTATCTCCTGGTCTTGACCATGGTATCGGCCTACCTGCTGACCTTCCCGTTATGGGGTCAACGGCCCACGACGGCTATCTATGAAGAATATGTGGCCTTAATGGACACCCCGGAAGTTCAGGCGCAGCCGGATGATGCCAAGCGCATAGACTACATCGTCAATGCCGTGGCCGCGAAGGGCTCGAAGTATGCTCAAGAGCAGGTGCGCCACCCGGTTACGATGGATGATCTGCGCATAATGCAGCCGATTATTGCCGATCTGAAGCAAAAGGGCGCCGATTTGGAGGAATATACCGTACTGGGCAACCACGTTGTGCTAGCCAATTTCGAGGGTAATATTCGCCCCGATGGCAGCATTATCCGCAAGCAACCCTGGTGGGATGCCGGTTACCTGATCGATATTTTCTACATTATTTATTTCTGCCTGGCCGTTGTGATTGCCGTCAAGCGTCTGCCGCCTTATTCATATCAGCCTGTGCACGGCAATGAGAGAGAGGATTGGGGTGACGAGGCTGAGGCCGGCCGTCAAGCGCGTGCCGCAGCAGGCGATGGAATTGTTCGCAATATGAAGGTGTCAGCATGATCGAATTAGATAACCCGCCGTTAACCCTGCTGGGCGTTACGATATTTGCCTTAATAGTGCCGATAATTTATAGTTTTATCGTGGATCGTTTTGCCCCGAATCGCTATAAAAACAGGAAGTGGAAGTAAAGGCGCTTAACGTTTAATGGAATAGCACAATGCCGCTATATAGCGGCATTGTCTTTTTGGCGAGGCCCGAAGCCCGCAGCGCGTGATGTAAGAGCCCACCATTCCGGTTGTTCAAGCCGTGCAGACCATATCATGAATTGCAATTTCGCAAGAGGGGTTTTGGCGGCGCTCCTGCCCGGCTACTGCCGGCTAGCGGCAAGTGCCCCGTCCGACTCCCCCTCCTTGCTCAAGGATTACGTAGGGATAGAGAATATCCATAGCCAGCAGTTTAGTGTGGCGATTTTTATCTTCATGGTGCTTGCGATAGCCTTGTTTGCCGGCATCGTGGTGGCCTCGATGGCGAAAAAGAGCGCCAAGTCCTTAAAGCCAGGTGAAAAATGGCTATTTGCATGGATATTCTTCGGTATTGTGGTGTCTGTAGTATTTGGAGCGTTGCAACTGCTAGGTGGTTATCTCTTCTGAGAGGAGTACCGTATGAATACGAATATGTTGGTTGATGGCTGGACAATCTATCTGTGGCTCGTCGTGGGCGCCTTGATTATCGTGGCGGTGATTTTCGGAATCCGCTGGGCGTTCCGCAATGAGCAGTTTGATGAGGATATTAAATACGTCATGTTCGGCAAGGAAGACCAAGATAAGATGTCGCCCGAGGAATATGCGAAAAGCCAGCAGGTGCTGGAACAGCAGATAAAGCGGCGTGATGAGGTCCTGAGGGAACAGGCAAACCGTCACTAATATGCGCACCGGGGAAAAGTGGATATTAATAGGCATTGCCTCTGTTATAGGCATTGGCGTAGCCAAAAATATTTGGCAACTGAATACCCGAACTGAAACAGACCCCGGCATTCCTTTTTACAGTACGGCATCGCTTGAATTGAACCGGGAAGGTTCCGATTTATACCGGCGCTTGGGCTGTAAAAATTGCCACACGCTGTGGACGGTGCGCAATATGTTCGAGTTGGTACCCGCCCCTGCTCTGGATGGCATCGGCTCGCTGCGCGATGAACAATGGTTTTACACTTACTTTTCGGCCAAAAATCCACAGTCGATTATGCCCTCGCGTTTGAAACAAGAATACCAAATGCCCTCTTATGCACATTTGACGGAGCAGGAGCGGCGCACCCTCGCGGCCTATATGGCCAGTCTCAAGGTAAAAGACTGGTATCTGGCGGAGACTAAGCAGGCAGAGTACGAGAAATTAACCGGCAAGGATTACCCGCAAGCGCCGGCGCGTCCGGAGTCCGATAATTTTTCTGCCAAGTAATGCAGTAAACCCCTCAGTGTTTAATTCATCGGTATGAAGTCAGTAAAACAGGCACGGCGCGGCCTCCCGGCCGCCGAGCGCGAGAAGCGTAAGCGCTATTTATTCGCCACTTTAGTGACCTGCGCGGCCTTGGCCATGATCGGCGGTACCATCCATGTAGTGGAGCTGGGTGCGAATCGAATGGCGGATATGCGCAGCAAGGCTACATACGATATCAAACAAGAAAAGGCGCACATCAAGGCGGCGGGTGAGATGGCGATGGTGCTGGCGGCGCAAGGCAAGGGCCTGCCGACTCAGTATACGGCGGAGGAGGTGACCGGCCTGCTTACGTTGCAGCAGTGGCAAGAGGTGGATAAGACCATTGTCATCCCCGCCGGTCCTTTTATTATGGGCACAGACAGCGTGCAGTCCAACGAACAAAATCACCCGCAGCATAAGGTGGACGTGGCCGCCTATAAGATCGATAAATACCCGGTGACTAATGCGCAATATGCGCGATTCGTTGTAGCAACCGGGCATGTGCCGCCGACCTATTGGGAGAACGGCAAGATCCCCAGCGGCAAGGAACTGCACCCGGTCACCTTGGTATCATGGTATGACGCGAAGGCCTATGCCGAGTGGGCGGGGAAACGTCTGCCTAGCGAGGCGGAGTGGGAGAAGGCGGCGCGCGGCACCGATGGCCGGCGCTGGCCGTGGGGGAATGTCATGGAGCCCGATCGGCTGAACACTTATTATAATGTCGGTTCAACTACGGCGGTAACAGCCTACTCCAAGGGCGCAAGCCCGTACGGGGTGATGGATATGGCGGGCAATGTCACGGAGTGGACCGCCGATGATTTTCTGCCCTATACGGGCACCGACGCGCCGCAGGATTTATTCAAGGCCAAGGCGGGTGTGGTGAGTTCGGCAGCCGATCGCTCGTTGAAGGTGATAGATTTAATTACCACGGATGCAAAATATAAAACCATGCGCGGCGGTTCGTGGAAGAGCGATCCGTTTTCCACCACTGCCTATCACCGTAATTATTCGCTGCCGAATTATGCCTCGGACTTCTACGGTTTCCGCTGCGTGCAGGATGTCAAATAAACGACCATGAAAAGAGCGCTAGGCGTAGTAATAAATTTTTGTTTGCTGCTGGCATGCAATGCGGCCTATGCGATCGACAGCTATCGTTATATGCATGTTAGCATCGAAACGCCGTGGCGGATTTTCCTGTTTTTACTGATAGGTATACTGGCGCCGTTTGTGGTGCTGGTGTGGCTGTATTGGCGGCATGCGCAGCGCACCAAGAAAGGTGATCACAATAACCATGTTTAACGCAGCGCTACGCTCGTTTCTGGCGATGCCCGCCGTGCGGCTGGCACAGGTAGCGGTGTTGTTTGCCGCGCTGGGCATGATTTGCCCGGCCCACGCGCAGAATGATCAGAATGTGCTGCGCAGCTTTGAGAATCAGGCCCAGAAGCAGGAGCGGATGAGCGAGGCGCTCAGGATCAGCACCCGTAAAAAGCACCGGGTTCTATTTATCATGGGAATTGCATTGCTGATCGCCATCTTGACGACGGCGGCACTCGGTATCGCCCAAGGGGTTTATGGCAAGCCGGTATTTGTCGCGCATATGTTTGCGGCGGGCGTGAGTGTGACGCTGGCAATTATTCATGCGATCGTGGCCATTGTTTGGTTTTTTCCATTTTGAGGTTGGCCTTAATATAGGCATCATGTTTTAGGGGCATGGCGTGGCGAATCTTATCCCGGGACTCGCCCCGGCAGGCGAGGTACTCTGTATCGACAAGAAAGTACCCAACGAAGCTTATCCGAAGCCGCTGGCCACGTTATGGCTGCCCTCGCTGCTCGCCTCCATCGGGTGAGGCCGACGAGCCGTCCCTGCCTCGACGGCCTCATTCGGGTAATCCGTTACCCGAACCCTACGGGCCGAACCTCTTCCGGCTGCGCGGCTCGGCGGCGTCTACGGGGCTTCCCAGCATTCCAGTAGGGAGTGGGCGCGCCGGGGCGAGTCCCGGGATTAAATATTTGTCTCGGTAATAACATTAAAACAATAGCTATGCACCTGACCCTTCGCGCCCTCGGCCTTTTCTTACTCCTTATCTACGTCCTCTCCGGCCTGACCAGCCTGGCTTACGAGGTGCTATGGGCGCGCATGCTCGCGCTGCAATTCGGGGTGAGTATTTTCGGTGTGGTTATCACGGTAACGGCATTCATGGCGGGCCTGGGTTTAGGCAGTCTGCTGGGGGTGCGTTACACGGGCAGCCCGCGCCGGGCGTTAATGCTGTTCGCATGTTTAGAAGGTGGCGTGGCGGTGTACGCGTTGGCCTCGGCGCTCTTGTTGCACATTGCCGATATGTGGCTAGGCAGTATTGCCCACGAGAGTAGTTTAGTCATGTGGTATGTGTGGCAAGGCCTCGCGGCGCTGACATTATTGCTCATTCCAGCGCTTGCCATGGGGGCGGCCTTTAGCGTGATGCTGAAAGTGCTCGCCCCTACCCGGCTTCCCTTAAGCGTAATTTACGGGCTAAACGCCTGCGGCGGGGTGGTGGGCGCGCTAGTGCCCTTGTGGCTATTGCCGGCGTTCGGCTGGACCAGCGCATTACAGATCATCGCTGCACTAGGTGTAGCGATCGCCCTGGCCGCACTGTTGCTGATGCGCGCCTACCCTGCACGGCAAGCGGTAGCGAGCGACTATATTGGGCTGCGCCCCGGTTGGTCCGTGCTGCTGGCCTATGCGGGCGTGGGCGCGGCGGCGTTGATGCTGGAGATCGGGTGGACGCGTTTATTCGGCATGGTGTTGCTGCGCACCGAATATGTGCTGGCGGTGATCCTGGCGGTGTTCGTGGCGGGTATCGGCGGAGGCAGTTTATTGGTGAGACGCACCATGGCTGCCAGGTGGTTAACGGCGCTGCCCCTAACGGCAAGCCTGTTTGCCCTGCTCAGTTTGTGGTGGTTGCCCACGATCTCGGCCTGGGTGGAACAGGCGCGGTTTGCCAGCTTGGCGAGTGCCATGTTCTGGCAGGCCTTGGTGCTGGCCGGGGCGACCTTACCCGTAACCCTGGCCTTAGGCGCGTGGCTGCCCTTGTTGAGCGCGCGCATCAGTCCGTCCACACTGACCGGCGCATGGCTATACGGCGCAAATTCGCTGGGTGCCGCCTTGGGTGTGTTGGTGGCGGGCGCCGTGTTGTTGCCCTGGCTGGGCGCTGCGGGCACGGTGTGTGCGGCGACCTTGCTATTGTTTGCGTGCGGGATGGTATGGGCGGACACGCCGCGGCGCGCGCTGTTCGCTGTTACCGGATTAGCGGTATTGGGCCTGTTGGCATGGCCGCTGCGCAACGTGCCGCCGGTGCAGCGGCTGCTGCCGGAGGCCCAGGCCGGTGCGCGCGATGTATACCGGCATGAAGATGCATTGACCATCACCCACGTAGTGGAACGTCCCGACGGCCAGCGCATCTTGCTCACCGACCTGCAGCGCATGGACGCCGCCACCGATCAGGCCGCCGTAGCGGTTCAGGAAAACCAGGCGCGCCTGCCGCTGCTGCTGCACCCTGCCCCACGCTCGGTATTATTTTTAGGGCTAGGCACCGGCATCTCAGTGGCCGGCTCACAACCCTTTCCCGATTTATCACGCACCGCAGTGGAGCTATCGCAAGGCGCCATCAATGCCGCTACGGTGTGGTTTGCTCCCGTAAATAAAAATATACTCCACCATACGTGCGTCGTGCGTGATGACGCGCGGCGGTTTTTGCGTGCCGACCAGCATTTTTACGATGTCATCGTCGGCGATCTATTCCACCCCGATCTGGCCGGGCACAGCGCGTTGCTATCGGTGCAGCAATTCGCCCGCGCCAAGGCGCGGCTGGCTGATGGCGGGCTATTCGTGCAGTGGCTGGCGCTCAACCAATTCGATGCACCATCGCTGGCGGTGGTATTGCGCAGCTTCCGCCATGTCTTTCCCGAGGCCGTGTTATTTATCGACGGGTTTCGGCTGGCCCTGGTCGGGCCGCAAGGCAATCTGCCAGGCGCGCCTGCCATGCTCGCCAATTTGCAACGCTTAACGAACGACGCGCAACACCAAGCGACCGGCGACGAAGGCCCGTGGACTTGGCTAGGCCGCTACTGGGGTCATATTCCCGCCGGTAGCGGTCCCTTGCAGGAAGAAGGCGCGCCGCACATCGAGTTCAGCCTGCCGCGCGCGCGCTATCAGGGCGGGCTGGACCTCGTCCCGTTATTAACCAAGTTGTTACAAGATCGCCCCAGTCTGAAGGAAGCCGCCCAAGCGCTCAAGGTGCCGCCAACGGATCAGCCTGACTTCGAGCGCGCCTATAGCGCCACCGAGCTGGCCTTGCGCGGCTGGCTGGCCACCCTGCAAGGCAACGACGAGGGCACGCGCCTGCTGCGTCTCGCCTACCAGGCGAATCCGCAAGACCGCTGGATCGGCTTCGCCCTGGCCGACAGTATGTTAGCGACCCTGCCCCAGGCATTGAGCCGCGGCATGGATGAGCGCCAGGCCCTGCACACCATCCTGGCGATACGTCCCGATCACGCCGAGGTATTGCGTGCGCTGTGGCATTTGGAACGTGCGGCGGGGAATAGCACCGAGGCCGAGGCCTATCGTAGCCGCCTGCAGGCCGTGAGCCCGCTGGATAGGGAGGTTCGCGCAACACGCTAGCCCGTTTTGTGGGTTGTTTTGTCATATTCTCCTAGCTAGCTACTGATTAGCGGTCAGTCCTCCTCCCACGAAAGCCCCGGCTAGTTGTGTTAAAATATGACTATGAGTACGAGTGCCAATGAGGCCCTGAGCCGCATTAAGGTCAGCGTCGAGACCCAGCCGGGCAGGACGGCGGGGCAGCGCTTGCAGTGGCGGCGGCGCGCCATGCAGGCGGCGATGATCCTCATCTTTATATTGATACCGCTTAGCGGCCTGTTTCGCATCGATCCGGCGGCGGGCAGCTTTGTGATATTGGATCGTCAGGTGTGGTTTTCCGATTTCTTTCTGGTAATCGGTTTCTGGGTGGCGGTGGCCAGCGGGCTTATCCTCATGTATTCCACCGTCGGCACGGCCTTTTGCGGTTGGGCCTGTCCGCAAAATACGCTGTCCGAGTGGGCCAATCGCATGACCCA
>DATECT010000020.1:0-10650 GCA_035286765.1 Gammaproteobacteria bacterium | reverse complement strand
CTATCCCTGCTCCGCATAAAATACGGCCGCCGCTCCCGGCGGGGCGTTCGGCGGCGGGACAGCGCCGCCTCACCTTGGCGTCTTGGCGGTTAAGATTCAAGCCTGCGGATAGTTCAGTTTGCGCAGCACATGGGTCGTCGGCTCGGGTTGCAAGGTGACGTGCTCGATACCGTAGCGGTCGTGCAGCAGCGTGCGCAATCTATCCAGCACCTCTTCCCAATAACTCAAATCCTTGACCATGATGTGGGCGGATAACGCCACCATGCCGGACGATAAGGTCCAGATGTGCAGATCATGCACCGAGGATACGCCCTTAACGGCCGCCAAGGCCCGGCCGATCTCCGGCAGATCCAGGTAATGTGGCACCCCCTCCATAATCACATGCAACACTTCGCGCAATAAACTCACGCTCGAATACAGAATCAACACGCAAATAAACAGCGACAGCAGCGGATCGACCGGCGTCCAGCCGCTAAGGTAAATTACTATCCCGGATAGCAAGGCCGCAACCGAACCCAGCGCATCGGCCATCACGTGCAACAAGGCCCCGCGCATATTGAGCGTCTGTTCACCGCGGCTCAATAACCAGGCCACCGCGAGGTTAACCAGCAGCCCCAATCCCGCCACCAGCATGACCGTCTCGGCCATTACCGGCTGCGGCGTACGTAGCCGTTCGATAGCCGAGATCAGGATGCCGCTCACCACCACCAGCATAAACACCCCGTTGACCAAGGCGACCACCACCTCGGCCCGGCCCAGTCCGTAAGAGTGGCGCGCCGATGGCGGGCGGCGCGCCACCCATGCGGCGAGCCCCGCCAGGCCCAGGGCGCTGGCGTCCGTTACCATATGCCCGGCATCACCCAATAACGCCAGTGAATGCGCCCACCAGCCGCTTAAACCCTCCACGCCCGCAAAACCCAGGGTAATCAGCAGGGCATACCATAGCGTATTGCGGCCGAGCGAATGGCCCGCGCCGTGACCGTGACCGCCATGCGCATGCCGATGTTGGTGCGGGACCTCATGCAGATCGTTACTATGCTTATGGCCGTGCACGGTGATTATTCCTGCCTCTTCCAAACGCCCGATTTTCCGCCGGATTTTTCTACCAGGCGAATGCTGCCCATAGTCATGCCACGGTCTACCGACTTGCACATATCGTATACAGTGAGCAGCGCAATCTGCACCGCCGTCAGCGCCTCCATCTCGACACCCGTTTGGCCCGCCGTCTCAACGGTGGCCCGGCAGTACACGGCCTGCTCATCAGGCAGCGCCTGCAGATCAAGCTCTACCCGGGTAAGCGCAAGCGGATGGCATAAGGGGATAAGCTCAGCCGTCCGCTTGGCTGCCATAATACCGGCCACGCGCGCCACACCCAGCACGTCGCCCTTGCTGTGGCCACCCTGCGCAATCAAGGCCAAGGTCGCCGGCAACATGTGGATGCGCCCCTCGGCGACGGCCACACGCCGGGTAACAGGCTTGCCGCCGACATCGACCATATGCGCCTCACCGGCGCTATTAAAGTGGGATAATTTACTCATCGGCTCCTAACCATAAAGGCTAAAGAAATATCGCCCAGGGGTCCAGCTTGTCAAAGTGAAATGATAAGCTACTCCCATGCAAGACAGAACCGTTAAATCATGACTATCAGCGTAAAATACTTTGCCAGCCTGCGCGAGCGCCTGGGGCGCGCCGATGATCGCATTGACGCAGGCACCGTGCACACTGTCGCCGATGTGTGGACGCGCGTCAGCGCAGGCCTACCCCTGCCGGACAATATATTAATGGCTGTCAACCTGGAATACGCCCAAGCAGGGCAAGCGGTTAAAGACGGAGATGAAGTGGCTTTTTTTCCTCCGGTGACCGGCGGGTGATGTATGACGATATCCGTACGTAATACACCCTTTGACCCCTGGACCGAGTTGCGCCAATACCAGGACAAGATGCTCACCCAATACGGCAAGTATGGCGCCACGGCCAGTTTTGTCGGTACCCTGCGCGACACCAATCTCGGCACTGACGTGCAGGGCATGACCTTGGAACACTACCCCGGCATGACGGAAAAATCGCTGCAACACATTGCCGACGAGGCCCGCCAACACTGGGCTATCCTAGACATCCTGATCATCCACCGCTACGGCGAATTGGCGCCCAATGAACCGATCATGTTGGCTGCAGTGTGGGCGGAACACCGCGCTGCCGCCTTTGATGCCTGCCGCTTCATCGTCGAAGAACTGAAGCACCGCGCGCCATTTTGGAAATGCGAAGACCTCGCCACCCATAAACGCTGGGTGGAACAAAATACCCTGAAGTAAGCGGGGACTTAACCTACCCCAATCACCCCGCCTGATCGCCCGGCAACCCCGGCAAGATTCTTTTCCAGAGCTAATCCAAACATTTTTTCAATCAACATAATTGCTGCATACAACAGCTAGACAAGCCCCTAGCCGCGCGCCTATGCTTAATACCAAAAATCAGGGGCTGCGCACCTGACAATACCATTAAGAAATTAACAAGTAAGGGGACTTTTCCTGATAGAGGGGCATAAATCAAACTGGCTAGGCAGGGCAGCCGAGCACCTGGCGCATATGAAAGCGGCCTATTTGGTCCTGCTCGTTGCGCTATTAGTAACGGCTGTTGCAGGCTATTATGCCCATGATCTTGTGCGCGATAAAAATAAGCTGCATTTTGATAACGCCACCCGCGCCATCGAAACCGGGTTGCATGAGCGTATGTTGCGCTACATTAACCTGTTGGAGAATGTACGCGCCTTGTTTGCGGCCAGTGAACAAGTCGAACGCAACGAATTTCATACTTACTTAAGCCTCATCGATTTTAAGCTCCCCTATGCCGGGGTACTCGCCATCCAATATACGCCGCTGATCACACCGGCCAATCTGCCCGATTTCCACGCACGCTTACAGGCCGATGGTTTTTCTGCCAAGGCCTGGGATTTGGCCGGCGGCCGCAATAAACCGCTACGCAACGCCCGCGAGTATTTCCCCATCGAATTTATAGAGCCCTTTAACCCGTTGGCGCAATCGTTCGATGTCTCCTCCGACCCCGCCAATAGCCGGGCCATGACTGAGGCACGCGATACAGGCCGGGCCTCAACCAGCAATAAAATTACATTAATCGATATGCCTCACAATCAAGTTGGCTTCTTAATGTTCTTACCCATTTACAAAAATGAAATGCCGCATGAAACAGTGTCACAACGCAGGCTAGCCTTGCAAGGCTATCTCGTCGGCGTATTCTACATGCATGACTTAGTGCAAGTGCTGTTTAAAAAACCGCAGCCCAATATTAATTTCGCCATCTACGACGAAGGCCCATTAAATGAGCAAACCCTGTTATATGCCTACGGAAAATTCATACCTGGCCTGAATAATCTTGATGCGGAGCCATTTCAGCGCAGCGTCATATTTGACCTCCCCGGCCACAGATGGACACTTAGCTTTAGCTCAGCCAACGCAGGGCCGCCCGATCCTGAAAAAAATCTCACCCTGTGGATCATCATTTGTGGACTGTTGGCCAGCGCATTACTGTTTTTTATTAACTGGCTGCATGTAGACCGCCGGGCACTCGCCGAGCGCCTGGCTGCTTCGCTCAGCGTCAGTGAGGCCAGCCTCGCCTATGCCCAGCAGATTGCCCACCTCGGCAACTGGGAACTAGACGTTGACCGGAATGAACTGCGCTGCTCCGATGAGATTTACCGCATCTTTGGCCTTAACCCACAACAACAAGATTTAAATTTCGATGTATTCTTAAACGCCGTGCACCCTGACGATAAGGCACGCGTTGAAACAGCGATTAGCGAGTCGGTTAATCACAGTCTTCCTTACAGCATCGATTACCGCATTCTCCTCCCTAATGGCAATGAGCGCTTCATCCATGAGCAGGTCGAGTTAATTACTAATGAAGAGGGTGAGATTAGCTGGATGGCCGGCACCGTGCACGATATCACCGAGCGTAAACGCGCCGAACAAATCGTATTGGAACTTAACACGGAACTGGAGAAACGGGTGTTGGAACGCACCCAGGAGCTATCCCTGCTAAACCAGGAGCTGGAATCGTTCAGCTATTCGGTGTCGCATGATCTGCGCGCGCCATTGCGTGGCATTAACGGCTTTGCCCAAGCCCTGCTCGAAGACTATGGGAATAGGCTGGATGAAACAGGCAAGGATTACCTGCGCCGGGTGCAGAAAGGCAGCCAGCATATGTCCCAATTGATTGACGACTTATTGAAACTGTCACGGGTGGTGCGTAGCGAAATTTGGTATGATAAAGTTAATTTAAGTGACTTGGCGCAAGAAGTGGTAGCCGATCTGGCCAAGGCTCAACCTGATCGTCAGGTAGAGGTTATTATGACGCCGGATATGCGCGTAAAGGGCGATACCCGTCTACTACGCCTAGCCTTGGAGAACCTGCTCGGCAATGCCTGGAAATTTACCGAGCACCGCGAGCATGCAAAGATAGAGTTCGGTGCAACCCAGCAACAGGGTAAGCCGGTATTTTTTATCCGCGACAATGGCGCCGGATTCGACATGGCCTATGCCGATAAAATGTTCGGCGCCTTCCAGCGCCTGCACGGAACGGAGTTCGAGGGCACCGGGATAGGGCTGGCCACCGTGCAACGCATCATGCACCGGCATGGCGGTCAAATCTGGGCAGAAGGAGAACCAGGCCGCGGTGCCACCTTCCACTTCACCTTACCTAGCAAAGGCGCCCACAAGACCCAGTATTCACATAAACAAAACAAAGGCATATCGGCCTGATGGTCATGACGTAAACTACCTTGGAGTTGATGCTGCAAAGCCTTGCGCGGGGGCCAGAAGCAAAGACAGCACGGCTGATAGATAACTTCCGAGCAAGCAACCTGTTTGCCTGCCCACCCCGCTTCTCGACACAAGAGCGTGACGGAAAGCATAGACTTGCTTATGGACTTATGAGTAGCTGCCTGATTACTGCACCACCCCCTGGGAAACTCCTATTTTTACGGAGACTTCCTAGGCTCACACCACCGACTCAGCGGCGAATTTACCGTGCGGCAGTATTCATCTCACTCAACGCAGCCTGTCGGAGCACCCTGGCGACCTTGATTCCGTCTGCAAGAGACAAAACGTATCCAAACAGCAATGCGACTTGCCGCAACATATAGGGGCTTACTACGCAACCGGCAACCTACTCCAGTGGGATGCTGCGGATTTATTTCTAGATAGGCGGCCCCGTTCCATTGATTGCTGCCTGCAATGATCAAGTTGGAGAGATCCTTGAACAATAAAATTATCATGCTGGTTGAAGACAATCCGGACGATGAAGCCCTCACGCTGCGTGCGCTTAAAAAGAATAATATCGTCAATGACGTGGTGATTGCGCGTGATGGCGTAGAGGCGTTGAATTACCTGTTCGCCGAGGGCAAAAACGCGCAACACCGTCCACGTATCATGCCCGGAGTGATTCTACTGGACTTAAAATTACCGAAACTGGATGGCCTGGAGGTATTGCGGCGTTTGCGCGTTAATCCATTAACGGCATTATTACCAGTGGTGATACTTACCTCCTCGCGTGAGGAGCAGGACCTCGTCAACAGCTACCGCCTGGGCGCCAATAGTTATATTCGCAAACCTGTGGACTTTATGCAGTTCCTGGAAGCAGTACGGCAATTGGGCATATACTGGTTGCTGATAAACGAGACTCCACCGCAAGGACGGATAAATTGACGGACAAAATCCCACTACGCGTTTTAATTGTAGAAAACTCCGAGGACGATGCACTACTGTTACTGCGTGAGTTGCAGCGCGCCGGTTACAGTCCTATCTCCGAGCGCGTGGAAACTGCCGAGGGCATGGCCGCCGCATTAACCCAGCAATGGGACATCATCCTTGCCGATTACAACATGCCCCACTTTAATGTCCCCGCCGCGCTGGATCTCCTGAAGAAGAACGGGCAAGACATCCCCTTTATTATCGTCTCCGGCAATATCGGAGAGGAGGCTGCGGTCGCTGCTATGCGTGCGGGGGCCAGTGATTACATCATGAAGGGCAACATGGCGCGCCTGGCGCCCGCCATTGAGCGTGAGCTGCGCGAAGCCGCAGGGCGACGCGAGCGCAAGCGTGCCGAGGAGCTTTCTACCCGCCTGGGCAAGATTCTCGATAACTCCCCCATCGAGATTTATATCATCCATGCCGACACCTTCCGGATCATGCATGTCAATCAATTTGCCCTGCGCAATCTCGGTTATACAACCGAGGAACTAATGCACATGATCCCCCTCGACTTTAAACCGGAAATCACCCGCGAGCAATTTGCACAGTTGGTTGCGCCCTTGCGCAGCGGCGAACGCGAACTGGTATTTCATGAGACCTTGCACAAGCGCAGGGACGGTACGCGCTACCCGGTAGAGACGCGGCTGCATTTTTCCCGGTTCCAAAGCGAGCCCGCCTTTGTCGCCATTGCCCAAGACATTACCGAGCGCAAGCGCAGCGAAGAGACTTTATTCCAGGAAAAAGAGCGCGCCCAAGTCACCTTGCACTCCATCGGCGATGCAGTCATCACTACCGATGCCGACGGCATTATCGACTACCTCAATCCCATCGCCGAGCAACTCACCGGCTGGCGCAGTGAACAAGCTCAGGGTCTGCCGCTGATGGAGGTCTTCAACGCCATCCACGAGACCGCCCGCTCCCCCTTGGAAAACCCCATTGACCACTGCCTGCGGGAGAAGCGTATTGTGGCCCTGCCCAGCCATACCGCGCTGATCCGACGTGACGGCACGGAGTTTTCCATCGAAGACTCCGCCGCGCCCATCCATGACCGTGGCGGCAATGTTATCGGCGCGGTATTGGTATTCCATGATGTCAGCCAGGCACGCGTGATGGCCTCGCAATTGGCCTACCAGGCCTGCCATGATGACTTAACCGGCCTGGTGAATCGCCGCGAATTCGAGGTCTCCCTCGCGCGGGCGCTGGAGACCGCGCGGCAAAATAATGAGCAGCACGCCATGTGCTATATCGACCTGGATCAGTTCAAGGTGGTCAATGACACCTGCGGACATATCGCCGGCGATAAATTGCTCAAGGAACTCAGCGCACGTTTTCAAACCGAGATGCGCGATACCGATACCCTGGCGCGCCTGGGCGGGGATGAATTCGGCGTACTACTGGAAGGCTGTCCGCTTAAAACCGCATTAAGCATCGCCGACGCGCTACGCGTCGCCGCCAAGGAATTCCGCTTCATATGGCGCGGCAAAACCTTTGATATCGGCGCCAGCATCGGCCTGGTACCGATCACCGCGGAGAGTAGCAGCGTAGCCGATATCCTGAGCGCCGCCGATTCCGCCTGTTACGTGGCCAAGGAAAAGGGCCGCAATCGCATACACCTCTATCAGATTGATGACGCCGCACTGGCCCAACATAAAGTAGAGATGCAGTGGCTGAGCCGCATCCACCGTGCCTTGGATGAAAATAGGCTGTGCCTGTACTACCAGCCCATGCTGCCCCTCAATCCCAACATCGACGATGGCGCCCACTACGAAATCCTGCTGCGGATGCGCGACAGGAAAGGCCAACTGGTGGTGCCCATGGCATTTATCCCGGCTGCGGAACGTTATAACCTGATGCCGGCAATCGACCGCTGGGTAATTCGCGCGGTATTTACCGCGCTGCATGCTCAGAATAACGGCAACGGAAAAAATCCGGTCACCTGCGCCATCAACCTCTCGGGCCAATCGCTCTGCGATGACACTTTTTTAGACTTCGTCGTCGACCAGTTGGATTACCACAGCACCAACCCCGCGCAGATTTGCTTCGAGATCACCGAAACGGCAGCCATCTCGAATCTCATGCCCGCCATACGCTTTATCTCCACCTTGAAAAACATGGGCTGCCGATTTGCCTTGGATGACTTCGGCAGCGGTCTTTCCTCTTTTGCCTACCTGAAAAACCTGCCAGTGGATTACCTGAAGATCGACGGCTCCTTTATTAAAGGTATCGTCAACAACCCCATCGATCACGCCCTGGTCGACTCTATTAATCAGATCGGCCATGTCATGCAGATTCAAACCATTGCCGAATTTGTGGAAGACAAGGCCATCCTGGAAGTAGTGCGCAACATAGGCATCGACTTCGGCCAGGGTTTTGGGATAGCGCGTCCCCAGCCTTTAGAGCACTACTCGCTAAAGTAGACAGCACCGTCCAAACTCCTCAACCAGCGGCTGAAAAGGGATTTTAGGCTTTATTAAGGTCCTTGCGGGTCTTTAACACCCCGCCCGCCAACGGGCGAACAAATAGTGCATGTCGCAAAGCCGAGGGTGAAAAATTGCCGGCAATCAGGTAAAGTTTACCTTTTCCACCAAACCTGACTACGCACAACCCCAACGGATACCTTAGCCATGCGCGACTATCTCATTGCCCCCTCCATTCTATCCGCGGATTTCGCCCGCCTGGGCGACGAGGTGACTAGCGTCTTAGCAGCCGGTGCCGACATCGTGCACTTCGATGTAATGGACAATCATTACGTGCCCAACCTCACCATCGGGCCGCTGGTGTGTGAGGCCCTGCGCAAGCACGGCGTTACCGCGCCCATCGATGTCCACCTCATGGTAAAGCCGGTCGATCGCATCATACCCGACTTCGCCAAGGCAGGCGCCAGCTATATCACCTTTCACCCCGAGGCCTCCGAACACATCGACCGCACCCTGGGCTTGATACGTGACTCCGGCTGCAAATCCGGCCTGGTATTCAACCCGGCCACGCCCCTGGATTATTTGAAATACGTGATGGACAAGATCGACATGATTCTGCTCATGTCAGTGAATCCAGGCTTCGGTGGGCAAAGCTTTATTCCCGCGACCCTGCCCAAACTGCGCGAGGCGCGCCGCTTGATTGACGACAGCGGTTACCACATTCGTTTGGAAATCGACGGCGGTGTGAAAGTGGATAATATCCGCGAGATCGCCGCAGCCGGCGCAGACACCTTCGTCGCAGGCTCGGCCATTTTCAGCACCAAAGATTACAAGGCCACGATTACCAAGATGCGTGAAGAGCTGGCCCAGGCCGGGAATACTGAAACCCTCACTCAACGCAAGGCAAGGTAGCGTGCGCCATGCGCACGAATCGGCAATAGAAGATTTGAATCGTGCGCATGGCGCACGCTACAGACTAAATCCCCCGGCTTTCAGCCACCCCTTTTTTAAAGGGGGTCGAGCGCCAGCGAGAGGGGATTTTGTCGGTGCTGCCCCACTCTATAGACCAGCTTGACACGACTTACACATCTTGAGCGGTCTTTATAACTTTATCTATTTGCGTCTTTGCGTGAACCGGTTTTTATATATCCATGGAATTAGATAATCCAGAAATGCTCCTGATCGATGTCGATGGCACGCTGGTCGATAGCGTGCCCGACCTGGCCTTTTGCGTTGATGCCATGATGCAACAGTTGCACCTGCCCGCTCATGGCGAGACCAAGGTGCGCGAATGGGTCGGCAACGGCGTGGAGCGCTTGGTTAAACGCGCGCTTACCGGGTCATTGAATGGCGAGCCCAACGAGGCCCTTTACAATAAGGCCCTGCCCATCTTCCTGGATTTATACAGTGAGAATACCTGCGTGCGCAGTCACCTCTATCCCGGTGTGCGCGAGGGCCTTGATTATTTAAAGGATGCCGGATTTAAGCTAGGCTGCGTCACCAACAAGATCGCGCGCTTTACCGAACCCTTGCTCGCCATGCTGGGCGTGCTGGACGATTTTGCCATCGTGGTGAGCGGCGATACCCTGCCGCAGAAGAAACCCGATCCCGCACCCCTGCTGCACGCCGCGCGCTTCTTTAACGTCGCACCGGGCGATTCCCTTATGATCGGCGACTCCGTGAGCGATGTGAAGGCCGCGCGCGCCGCGGGCTTTCAAATCGTCTGCGTGAGCTACGGCTACAATCACGGCGAGGACATCCGCATCGCCCATCCTGATGCCGTTATCGACTCCTTGGCCGAATTGCGGGGCTTGCTTAAAGGGCCTAACAAACTGGCGCAGGCAGGTGTGGTTGGGGTAAACTAAAGCACCCTTGTCATTCTGAACGGGGCCTTGGGTTGCATCGGCGTAAACAGTGGCCGAAGAATCTGGCATTAAAACCAGGGATACTCTAATAACTATTTTTGCCATTCCCGCGAATGTGGGAATCCAGTAACCCGCTGAAACGAAACCACTGGATTCCGGGACTACGCTCCACTCCGCCCGGAATAACGACAGGTCACACGACGCCATGACTCTACGCATTGAAACATTATTGAATACCCGATGGTGAGGTTTAAGCAACGCTTAACCGCCGGTATTTTTTAATTTTTGCATATGAGAGTCAGCCATGACACCCCAACAATTTGCTACCCTGGCCAACCAGGGCCATAACCGCATCCCCTTGGTGCGCGAGGTCCCCGCCGACCTCGATACCCCGCTGAGCGCTTACCTCAAGCTCGCTAACGCACCCTATTCCTATTTATTCGAGTCGGTACAAGGTGGCGAGAAATGGGGTCGCTATTCCATTATCGGCCTGCCCTGCCGCACCACACTCCGCGTAAAAGGCCGCAGCATCAGCGTTGAAAAAGACGGCACAGTGCTGGAGCGTGCCGAGGCCGCCGATCCGCTCACCTGGATTGAAAGTTT
>DATECT010000019.1:0-3679 GCA_035286765.1 Gammaproteobacteria bacterium | reverse complement strand
CAATACCAGCGAGGTCTGCTGGCCATGGTCGCCGTGCGCTTCGTCACCCTCTATACGGGTGCGGAATTCCACCTGCAACTGATCATCCTTGCGCGCCTCGCGCTCTACCGGCTCCCAGCCCGCGCGCTGTTTGCGCAGGTTTTCCAGCATGTGGTCGACGTCTTGATCGGTAATCCCCACCACCGGCTTTTCTAAGCTCAGTTCCGTCAACGGGGCTAGCTTGATCTCCGGATAGACCTCGAAGGTGGCGATGTAGCCTAGCCCTTTGTCGGGCTGTTCGTAGAGGGTTTCAATCCTGGGGGTGCTGGCAGGCCGCAGCTTTTCCTGGGTGACGGCCTCCTCGTAACTGGAGCGAATCATATCGCCCAACACCTCGGCACGTACCCGACCGGCAAATTTACGCTCTACCACATTAAGAGGCACCTTGCCCGGACGAAAACCATCCAATTTGGCCTTGCTGGCCAAGGACTTGAGCCGCACCTTAATCTCCTGCTCAATGCGCTCGGCAGGCACCTCAACTGTGACGCGGCGCTCAAGGGCCGTGGTTGCTTCGACTGAAACTTGCATTATCATCCTCGTAGGTATGCCGTTGCATACCAGTTATGTTCGTGTCATTTTTCGGCGCTTGTTTGCTAGCCGCGCCATTGCTGTACCGCATCCTTGGCCAATGAGTATGGTGCGAAAGGAGAGACTCGAACTCTCACGGGTTGCCCCACTGGCACCTAAAACCAGCGCGTCTACCGATTTCGCCACTTTCGCAGTCCTTTTCCGGCCTTAGCCCGTGACCCATGATTGAGCCGGCCCATCCCTTAGAGGATGGTGTCATCCTTATAATGCCGGAAGTAAGGGTGGGGCGCTAACTCTCCCGTGTGGCATGGCGGCGCGTAAGCGTAAGACTGGCTCGCACTATTATAAGGCATCCCGCCATTGTGTACAAAGTCACAACCGATGATCCAACATATTGGGGCAAGCTCGTTTGCGCTCAGTAAGTTTGAGGAGGCCTTTTGCTTGCTGCCTACGACCGCTTAAAGCGTTATGCCGCGCGCAAGCTTAGGGAGATCGCCGCTCAGGCCCATCGCTTGACGCATGATCAACCGCTTCACGAGCGTGGCCGCATTAGTCAGTTGCAGGCCCTTGGTACGCAGCCAGCGCAGCGGGATCAGGCGGTTGCCGAATAACTGGCGGATACCCTCCAAGGCGGCCACCATGGTGAGATTATCACCCTTGCGCCAACGCTCGTAACGGCGCAGCACCGTAATACTACCCAGGTCGGCCTCCTTGGCCAGCGCCTCCAGCAGCACCTGCGCCAATACGGCGGCATCGGAGAGTCCTAGGTTGACGCCTTGGCCTGCCAGCGGGTGCACGGTATGCGCCGCGTCGCCGATCAAGGCCATGCGCGCACGCACGTATTCATCTGCATGGATCAGGCGCAGCGGAAAGCTGGCGCGCGGACCCACCTGAACGATGGCCCCGAGCGCGCCGCTCGCACCGGGGATCTCTAAAGTGGGGGCCAGCGCCTCCTGCAAGGCGGCCATGAAGAGGCTGTCGTCCAGCAACGCAAGTTGCTCCGCATGGCTGGACGTCACGGTCCAGACGATGGAACTGTAGCCCTCGGTGAGCGGTAACACTGCCAGCGGCCCCTCCGGGAGGAAGCGTTGCCAAGCGGTGTCTTGGTGGGGACGGGAGGTCTTGATGGTCGCCACCACCGCCGTTTGGCGGTGATCCCAGCCGCGCGTGTTAATGCCGGCCAATTGCCGCACCAGGGAGTCGGGGCCGTCGGCGCCGACCACCAGGCCTGCGGATAAGCGCCGACCATCCTCGGTGGTTAATTCTATCTGCGCGGGGTTGGCGTGCAACGTATGGATGCGGGTAGGGATGCTCTCAATATTGGCGCATGCGCTGATGCGCGCGTACAAGGCGGCTTGGATTACCCGGTTTTCGACGATATAACCCAGTGTATCCGTGCCGATATCGGCACTGTCGAAGTGAATAACGCCGGCGCCGCCCGCGCCGGTCGCGCTGGCATCCCACACATGCATTTCACGAAACGGGCTGACGCGTTGCGCCACCATGCCCTGCCATGTACCCAAGGTATCCAGGATGCGTACCGAGCCGCTGGTGAGCGCGCTCACCCGCAAATCGCGGCTGTCTTGCGGCCAATCGTCACGGGGCAGGCGCGGCTCCACCAAGGCCACCCGCAAGGCGCTATTGCCCAGGGCGCAGGCGAGCGTGGCCCCGACAATGCCCCCGCCGACGATGGCAACATCATAATGCGATAGTGTATGACTCATATGCTTGTGCTTTATGACTTAGCAGGATGTTGAAAAAGTCCGTCCGGGACTTTTTCAACCACGCAAAGCAAAAAGAGTGTTTTTTGCTTTGCTTCATTGTTCAAACACTTAGGTGTTTGAAAAATAGCGGCACCTCCGTGTGCCGCACCGCAGGGTGTTGAAAAACAGAGTTTTTCAACACCCTGCTAGGAAACTTGAAAAATGGCCTACCGCCCTATTAGCGCCTAGTTGCGCAGGCCCGGAACAGTTATTACACTGACTCACACTAAATAATACCTGAATCTCCACGCCACGGGTTGGCGGCGGCGGGAAAATAAAGGTTTTTATCATACATGAATAACGCCTCGCCCACCGATCTCCTCGCACACTTGCTTACACGCTGCGCGCGCGCCGATGAATCCGCCTTTGCCCGCCTCTATGAATTGACCTCGGCTAAACTATTTGCCCTCGCCCTGCGTATATTAAGACGACGCGATTGGGCGGAGGATGTTTTGCAAGAGAGCTTTATCAATATTTGGCGCCATGCCGGTGATTACCATGCCGACAAAGGGGCCCCGCACACCTGGCTGGCCAGCATCGTGCGCCATCGCGCGCTCGATCTGCTGCGCCGCGTGGGCGCCAGGGGCGGGGCCGATGAGGAGACCGATGTGGATCTCGTGGAAGACAATACGCCCGGACCGCTGGCGCAGGCCGTGCAGACGCAAGATGCACAGGCCTTGCAGCGCTGCCTGGACGGCTTGCAGGCGACACAGCGCGAGAGCATTTTGCTGGCCTATTATCATGCCTACACCCATGAGCAGCTTGCCCGGCACCTGCACGCCCCGCTGGGTACGGTGAAGAGTTGGATCCGGCGCGGTTTGGCGCTCCTCAAGGAGTGCCTGGAGCCATGAGATATCAAGACCCGAAATTGCGCGCGCTGCTCGCCGGCGAGTATGTGCTGGGCACCTTGCACGGCGCCCCGCGCCGGCGCTTCGAGCGCCTGCTGCTCGAGGACGCCCGGCTGCGCGCGCTGATGGAAGATTGGCAGCGCCGCCTTGATCCCCTGGCCGACCAGCTCGCACCCGTAACGCCGCCCGCGCGCGTCTGGCATAAGGTGCGGGAAGGCCTGCGCGGCACTTCGCGCCATCGGCGCGCCGGCCTCTGGCGGCGCGTGGAGATTTGGCGTCCGCTGGCGCTGGCGGCGAGCCTGCTGTTGCTGAGTGTCGGTCTTTATAATCTGCTGACGCCCGCTATTACGCCCACCCTGGGCCAGGTGGCGGTGTTGAGCGACAGCCAGGCCCAGGCGGCGTGGCTGGTGAGCCTCGACGCGCGGCGCGGCGCGCTTACCGTGAAGGCCGTGCAAGCGCGCGGTCTCGCCCCCGGCAAGGCCCTGGAATTGTGGGCCTTGC
>DATECT010000018.1:0-4443 GCA_035286765.1 Gammaproteobacteria bacterium | reverse complement strand
TCGGGCCGGGCGACCAGCGTGGGCCGATTTAAATTCAGGCCGTCGGCACGCTCCGCCAGGTTGCTGAGCACATCGAGTTGCGCGAGTGCGGCGGCAGTGATTTGCAGTTCAGCCAACTGCGTGAGAACGTGCTCTAATAGTTCTTCATACAGGGCACGCTCGCGCGCCAGGTGCAGGGCGCAAGCCCAGGCCAGCGATAGGCCATCGAAGGTGCTGGTGCCACGCCCAACCTCGTCCATCAACACCAGGCTGTGTTCGGTTGCATTGTGCAGGATATTGGCGGTCTCGGTCATCTCCACCATGAAGGTGGAGCGTCCACTCGCCAAATCGTCGGCGGCGCCGATGCGGGTAAAGATGCGATCGACCGGCCCCAGCACGGCGCGTTGCGCCGGCACGAAGCTGCCGATGTGGGCGAGCAGCACGATCAGCGCGGTCTGGCGCATATAGGTCGATTTGCCGCCCATATTCGGGCCGGTGATAATCAACATGCGTCGCTCGTCATGCAGCAGCACGTCGTTGGCGACGAAGGGGCTGCTTGAGGCCTGCTCCACTACCGGGTGGCGGCCCGCCTCGATGGTGAGCTCGGGCCGGGCGACCAGCGTGGGCCGATTTAAATTCAGGCCGTCGGCGCGCTCCGCCAGGTTGCTGAGCACATCGAGTTGCGCGAGTGCGGCGGCAGTGATTTGCAGTTCAGCCAGTTGCGTGAGAACGTGCTCTAATAGTTCTTCATACAGTGCACGCTCGCGCGCCAGCGCGCGTTCGTTCGCGCTCAATATCTTATCTTCAAAACCCTTCAGTTCCGGCGTGATGTAACGTTCGGCGCCCTTCAAGGTTTGGCGGCGCTGATAATCGGCCGGCACGTGTTGTGCTTGGGCATGGGTGACCTCAATATAATAACCGTGCACGCGATTATAGCTGACCTTGAGCGTGCCGATGCCGCTGCGCGCGCGTTCCCGCGTCTCAAGATCGAGCAGATACTGCCCGGCGTTTTCGCGCAGGGTGCGCAGCTCGTCCAATTGCGCGTCGTAACCCGGTGCGATCACGCCGCCGTCGCGGATGAGCATGGGTGGGTTTTCGATAATGGCGCGTTGTAATAATTGATGCAGTGCCGGATAGTCGCCAATCTCGTCGTGCAAAGTTTGCAGGAGATTTGTCGCGCAGGCGTGTAACAGCTTGCGCAGCGCAGGCAGCACCCCTAAGGTGGCGCGCAGTTGCGTCAAGTCGCGGGGCCGCGCGGATTTAAGTGCGACCCGCGCCAAGATGCGTTCCATATCGCCGATATGCCCCAGCAAGTCGTGGATAGGGCGATAGGTTTGCTCATCCAGCAACGTCTGCACGCAATCGTAGCGGGCGTTTAGCGTGGACTGATCGCGCAGCGGCCGATTGATCCAGCGGCGCAGCCAGCGGCTGCCCATCGGCGTGGCGGTGCGGTCCATTACCCAGGCCAGGGTATGTTCCTGGCCGCCGCTTAGATTCACCTCCAGCTCAAGATTACGACGGCTCGCCGCATCTAAAATAATACTGTCCGCGCGCTGTTCAACGGTGAGGGCGCGCAGGTGCGGCAGGGCGGCGCGCTGAGTGTCGCGTACATATTGCAGTAAGCAGCCCGCCGCCGCCGTGGCGACCGGCACGCCGTCGCAACCGAAACCGGCCAGGTCGTGCGTGCCGAATTGCGCACACAACAGGCGCGTGGCGCTGTCCAGATCAAACAGCCAGGGTGCTTGGCGGCGCAGGCCGCGCTGGCTATCCAAATAGGTCAGGCCACGCTGCTCATCGCTGAGCAAAAGTTCGGCGGGCTTCAGGCGCTCCAGTTCGCTGAGCAGGGCCTCTTCGCTTTGCACCTCCAGCAGGCAAAAACGCCCGCTGCTGATATCCAATGCGGCAATGCCGAAGACGTTATCCCGGCAGTGCAGCGCGGCCAGCAGATTATCGCGGCGCTCGTCGAGCAGGGCCTCGTCGGTAAGCGTGCCGGGGGTGATGACGCGCACCACCTGGCGTTCCACCGGGCCTTTGCTGGTAGCGGGATCGCCGATCTGTTCGCACAAGGCTGCCGATTCTCCGGCCTTGACCAGCTTCGCCAGATACGGCTCGACGGCATGGTAGGGCACGCCCGCCATGGGAATGGGTTCTCCTCCCGATTGGCCGCGCGCGGTTAAAGTGATATCCAGTAACCGGGAAACCTTACGGGCATCCTCGAAGAACAGCTCGTAAAAATCCCCCATGCGGTAAAACAACAGGGTATGCGGATGTTCTGCCTTGATGCGCAGGTATTGCTGGATAACTGGGGTGTGCTGAGTGAGATTGGGTAAGGCCATCCGGCCAAGTTTAACCGAAACCCCTGGGCTAGCCTATATCAGGCAGACCATGCCGGGTAGCTATATTAAGATAACAGGCCCCACCCCCGACCTTAGTTGTGGCGGGCTTGCGCGGGAGCGGGCTACAGGGTAGTGTGTTCATTCAGGCCGCGAGTGTATATAAGGCTTGAAGATAGCTCCGGTATTTTATATACTAACTGGTCTACTATTTGCTGCGGGGTGGAGCAGTCTGGCAGCTCGTCGGGCTCATAACCCGAAGGTCGCAGGTTCAAATCCTGCCCCCGCTACCAACTTAGCTTCGGTGCGCTGTCTATCAGCCGTGCCGGAGAGGCCCGATGGGTGTAAGTAAGTTGGCGTTTGGCTTAGGTAAGGCTATAATAATCATAGTAAAAGATTAAGTTGTTCCGGAAGTGGGCCTCGTGCCCATTTTTTGTTTCTGCTGTTGGTGTTGATCGGGAAGGATTTGGGTTATGCGTCAGGCGCCTGTGCATCTGCAAGGGCTGGTGGAGCCGGCGGTGACGGCGCTGGGTTACGAACTGGTGGGCATAGAATATGCCCCGCAGGGCCGTGGTTCGCTGCTGCGTATTTACATCGACAGTGAGCACGGCATCGGGGTGGACGATTGCCAGCGCGTGAGCCATCAGGTGAGTGGGGTGCTGGATGTGGAGAACCCCATCCAAGGCCACTATGTACTGGAGGTGTCCTCGCCGGGCTTGGACAGGCCGCTGTTTAATGCGCAGCAGTTCGCGCGCTTTATCGGCCAGCGTGCCAAGATCCGCCTGAATGCGCCGCTAAACGGGCAACGCAATTTTGTCGGTGAGTTACGGGCGGTGAATGAGGGGCATGTTGTTATAGCGGTAGAGGGAGTGGAGTTGGCTCTGCCGCTGGCGGATATCAACAAGGCGCGCTTGGTGCCGGAGTACAACAGTGGCGAGTAGCTAGTAGCTAGTGACGAGAATAGAGACATGACTTTACTCGCCACTCATTACTAGCCACTCGCCACTCGCTACTTTTTTATGGTGACATTATGAATAAAGAAATTCTGCTGGTGGTTGATGCCGTTTCCAACGAGAAAGGCGTCAGTAAAAATATTATCTTTGAGGCCATCGAGGCCGCCTTGGCCACCGCCACCAAAAAACGCCATAGCGCCGATATCGATGTGCGCGTGGCCATTGATCGCGAGACCGGCGATTATCAAACCTTTCGCCGCTGGCTGGTGGTTGAAGATAATGCCGGCACGAGCAGGGTCGCCAGCAAAGCTATGCCGGGGGTGGTAGCGGAGGAATTCCTGCCCGATAGTCAAATCCGTTTAATGGACGCACTGGACATCAAGCCGGATATCAGCGTCGGCGAATATATCGAAGAGCCCATGGAATCGGTCAGCTTTGGCCGTATCGCTGCCCAGACCGCCCGCCAAGTCATTGTGCAGAAGGTGCGCGATGCCGAGCGTGCCCAGGTGGTGGAGGCCTATCAGGATCGCAAGGGTGAGCTGGTGACCGGCGTGGTCAAGCGCGTCGAGCGCGGCAACGTCATCCTGGATTTGGGCGGCAACGCCGAGGCCTTGATCAGCCGCGATGATATGATCCCGCGCGAGGCGACCCGCCCCGGCGACCGGGTGCGCGGTTATCTGCGCGAGGTGCGTCCGGAGACGCGTGGGCCGCAGCTCTTTGTCAGCCGCACGGCACCGGAATTGCTGATCGAATTGTTCAAGCTGGAAGTGCCGGAAGTGGGCGAAGGCCTGATCGAAATCAAGGGCGCGGCGCGCGACCCCGGCCTGCGCGCCAAGATCGGCGTAAAATCCAACGAGCCGCGCATCGATCCGGTGGGTGCCTGCGTGGGCATGCGCGGTTCGCGCGTGCAGGCTGTCTCCAGCGAGTTGGCCGGTGAGCGCATCGATATCATTCTGTGGGATGATAATCCCGCCCAATATGTGATCAACGCCATGTCGCCGGCGGAAGTGATCTCCATCGTGGTCGATGAAGAGGCCCATAGCATGGACGTGGCGGTGGCGGAAGATCAGTTGTCGCAGGCCATCGGGCGCGGCGGCCAGAATGTGCGCCTGGCCAGCCAGTTGAACGGCTGGGAGCTGAACGTGATGACCGAGACCCAGGCCGAAGAAAAGAGCGAG
>DATECT010000017.1:0-4093 GCA_035286765.1 Gammaproteobacteria bacterium | reverse complement strand
AGGCCTTCTTCACACACGCGGCATTGCTGGATCAGGGTTGCCCCCATTGTCCAATATTCCCCACTGCTGCCTCCCGTAGGAGTCTGGGCCGTGTCTCAGTCCCAGTGTGGCTGGTCGTCCTCTCAGACCAGCTACGGATCGTCGCCTTGGTAGGCCATTACCCTACCAACTAGCTAATCCGACGTAGGCTCATCCAATAGCGCAAGGTCTTGCGATCCCCTGCTTTCCACCGTAGTGCTTATGCGGTATTAGCCCGGATTTCTCCGGGTTATCCCCCACTAATGGGCAGATTCCTACGTATTACTCACCCGTCCGCCACTCGCCACCAGGGGTTGCCCCCCGTGCTGCCGTTCGACTTGCATGTGTTAGGCATGCCGCCAGCGTTCAATCTGAGCCAGGATCAAACTCTTCAGTTCAAACTTCTCGGTTGCTTTAGGCAACCAATCTGGTTTTGATGAAAAGCGACCCTTGCTTCAATTTACATTGACTCAAGGTTTACTTACATCAACAGTCTTTTGGTGAATCCGACCATTAACGCAAGCACCCACACAAATTACTTGATCTTGATTGTTAAAGAGCGCGTTGGTTTCTCACCAACCGAGCAGAACAGTATATATGCTCTACTCGTTTTGTCAACCCTTGTTGGGTCGACACGTAGCCCCTTGTAAGTATTGTTCTCGGAACTCTACTTGCTCGGGAGGGCGCATTATACGCGGCATATCTATTGCGTCAACCAGCTTGGTGAAATTAAATATCCCCGCAGCAAAACCGCAGGGTAATCAATTTTAATTTACTTACCGGCTCAATCCACCGAGACGCGCGCCACGCGCCGCTTGCCCACCTGGATGACCTGGGTGGTGCCGGGGCGAATTAGCAGCGAGCGATCAGCCACACGCGCGCCGTCGATACGTACCGCCCCTTGGCTTATTAAGCGCAACGCCTCCGAGGTACTTTCAACAAGTCCACTTTGTTTGA
Organism: Gammaproteobacteria bacterium; assembly: GCA_035286765.1. GTDB lineage: Bacteria > Pseudomonadota > Gammaproteobacteria > SURF-13 > SURF-13 > DATECT01. The sequence continues at coordinate 3,118 of DATECT010000017.1, read as the reverse complement.
GTACACTGGCAATAGGAAGTTCGCCCGCCGCGGTTAATTTTATCTCGGGCAGATTCTCGGGTAACTGGCCCTTCTGAAATCGTGCGATAAAGCGCTCGTGGGCCTGTTGCGCCTCCGTCGGGCCATGGAAACGCTCGACGAGTTCCAGGGCGAGACGGATTTTAACGTCACGCGGATTGAGCCCCTGGCCAACCTCTTCCCGCCATTGTGCGATCGTGCTCATGGACTGAAAGCTCAGCAATTCCAGATAACGCCACATCAGTTGATCAGAGATGGACATGAGCTTGCCGAACATGTCGTCCGGCGGGTCGCTGATGCCGATGGCGTTGCCCAGTGATTTGGACATTTTATTGATGCCGTCCAAACCTTCCAATAATGGCATGGTAATGACGATTTGCGGCACTTGGCCATAGTGTTTTTGCAGTTCACGCCCCACCAGCAGGTTAAATTTCTGGTCGGTGCCGCCCAGTTCCACGTCGGCGCGCAGGATCACCGAATCATAGCCCTGCACTAAGGGATAGAGGAATTCGTGGATAGCGATCGGCTGCCCGCCGCTGTAGCGCTTATGGAAATCATCGCGCTCCAGCATGCGTGCCACGGTGTGCTGGGCGGCGAGCTGGATCAAGTCCGCCGCGCTCATGTTATCCATCCAGACCGAATTGAAACAGAGTTCGGTCTTGGCGGGGTCGAGGATTTTAAAAATCTGCTCTTTATAGGTGCGCGCGTTTTGCTGCACCTCATCGCGCGACAGCGGTTTGCGCGTGACGTTCTTGCCGGTCGGGTCGCCGATCATGCCGGTGAAGTCGCCGATTAGGAACAGCACGTGATGTCCCAGGTCCTGAAACTGACGCAATTTATTGATGAGCACGGTATGGCCCAGGTGCAGGTCAGGGGCGGTGGGGTCAAAGCCGGCCTTGATGCGCAACGGCTTGCGCTCTTGGAGCTTTTTAACCAGGTCTTCTTCGACCAGGATTTCCTGGGCGCCGCGTTTAATGAATGTTAGATCGTCCGGCCCCATTGTGTGGTCTCGAATTCTGTTTAGTGACAATAAATGCCTGCAATACAACTAGCCATTGCTGGGTGGCCGTTGTGCCTCAAATACCCGTGCAATCAGTCCGTTAGGCCCCTAGTTGGCCCTAATTTTGCAAAATTTAGTAGTTGACGTGATCTGCCGCTAATATTATGGTGCTTGTTTGTTGTGTATGGGCTGTGGGGGTTGTATGAATTATCTATCTTCTCTAAGGCGCTATTTCCGGCTGCCGATTATACAAGAATCTTCGACGCCGCGCTTCCCGCACCTGCACTGGCTGGTGCTGCTGGCCAGCCTCATCGTGTTAGGCATCGTGTTGGGCCTGACTTCCAACGATGCCAAGGCCACGCGCTCCGAGCGCGCCTTCTGGACCGATACCCACCCTTCCGGGACGCCAGAACGCATTATCTTACCTCTTCAAGTCCCCACCCTTAAACCGGCCACGCCACTTAGCGCGATAAATTTCCGTGATGCCGCGTTACTGGAAAAAGATTGGCATACCCTGATCGTCAACCGTGGGGATAACCTCTCTTCCATGTTTATGCGCCTCGGACTTAGCCCTCAACAGGTACGCGACGTGTTGGACCTGGGCGCGGCCACCGCCACCCTGACCCACCTGCTCCCCGGCCAGACCATCAAGGTCAGGATCGATCGCAACAATGAACTGCAAGAGTTGATCTACGATGTCGATGAGAAGTCTTTGCATATCCACCGCGACAAAAACCAGTTGCAGGCCACCGATGTCAGCCACACACTCGAGACGCGGGTAAGCTACGCCGCCGGGGTGATCCAAAGCTCGCTGTTTGAATCGGCCCAGGACGCCGGTCTGTCCGACAACAAGACCCTGGAGATGGCCGGCATATTCGGCTGGGATATCGACTTTGCCCAGGATTTACGCCGGGGCGATAGCTTTACCGTCATGCACGAAGAGTATTACCTGAACGGCGAAAAGGTGCGCGACGGGCCTATCGTGGCCGTGGAATTCACCAACCGCGGCAAGACCTACCGCGCCGTGCGTTTCCAAGACGGCTCCGGCGAGGCAAACTACTTTACGCCGCAAGGCCTCAGCATGCGCAAGGCCTTCCTGCGCACGCCGGTTAAATTTAGCCGGATTAGTTCGACCTTCAGTACGGGCCGCTTCCATCCCGTGTTACACCGCATGCGCGCGCACCATGGCGTGGATTATGCTGCCCCAACCGGCACGCCCATTAAGGCGGCTAGTGACGGCAAGGTGGTCTTTAAAGGCGTTAAGGGTGGTTATGGCAATACCCTGGTGCTGCAACACGCAGGCAAAAATAGCACCTTATATGCCCATCTGGTCGGCTTTGCGCGTGGTCTCAACCAGGGCAGCACAGTACGCCAAGGCCAGATCATCGGCTATGTCGGCCAATCTGGCCTGGCAACCGGCCCCCACCTGCACTATGAGTTCCGCATCGACGGCGCGCACCGTGACCCGCTGACCGTGACCCTGCCCAAGGCAGAGCCGATCCTGGCGAAATACCGGGATAACTTCAGCAAACAGGCGGGCCAACTATTCGCCCGCATGGACCTCCTCAAAAACAGTCAGCTTGCGCAGAAATCACCCTGATTATTAGGTGATCTCACCGCCCCCTTTCTCGAAAGGGGGCGTAACCCGGCTTAAGTATGCTAGACCGGGCATCCATAAACTCTTTAAAGGTGCTGTGATGTCCAGCCTGTTTATCGGACTAATGTCGGGTACTAGCATGGATGCCGTGGACGCGGCGCTAGTCGATTTTTCCGGCACCTCGCCTAAACTACTCGCCAGCCACAGTCTTAGCTTGGACACCGAACTGCGCGTGGCCTTGCGCGCCCTCGGCCACGGTGGCGCGGGTGAGCTTGATCGCTACGGGCAGCTCGACGCGCGTATAGGCGAACTGTTTGCCGAGGCCGCGTGCGGTTTGCTGGAGAATGCGGCCATCCAGGCCGGGCAGATCCGCGCCATCGGCAGTCATGGCCAAACCGTGCTGCATCAACCGGCAGGCCCCTATCCCTATAGCCTGCAAATCGGCAACCCCTCGCTCATCGCCGCGCGCACCGGCATCACCACCGTAGCCGATTTCCGTCGTG
>DATECT010000016.1:0-3722 GCA_035286765.1 Gammaproteobacteria bacterium | reverse complement strand
CCGCCTGCGCGATTGGGGCGTATCGCGTCAGCGCTATTGGGGCACGCCGATACCGATCATCAATTGTGAAAAATGCGGTGCGGTGCCGGTGCCCGATGAGGATCTGCCGGTGGTGCTACCGGAAGACGTGCAGTTTGACGGCGTGGGTTCGCCGATTAAAAAAATGCCGTCGTTTTATCAAACCTCATGCCCTGCATGCGGCGGCGCGGCGGAGCGCGAGACCGATACCTTTGATACCTTCATGGAATCGTCGTGGTATTACGCGCGCTACGCCTGCAAAGATAACGATCAGGCCATGCTCGATGAGCGCGCCAATTACTGGCTGCCGGTTGATCACTACATCGGCGGCATCGAGCACGCGATTTTGCACCTGCTCTATGCGCGTTTTTATCAAAAATTAATGCGGGATGCAGGGCTAGTGAAGGCCGATGAGCCCTTCACGCATCTGCTCACGCAAGGCATGGTGCTCAAAGACGGCACCAAGATGTCCAAGTCCAAGGGCAACACCGTCGATCCGCAGGCGCTGATCGATAAATACGGCGCCGATACCGCGCGGCTGTTTATCATGTTCGCCGCGCCGCCCGAGCAGTCGCTGGAGTGGTCCGATGCCGGTGTGGAAGGCGCCTACCGTTTTCTCAAACGCCTGTGGAAGCTGGCCGCCAACCATGTCGAACAAGGTCCGGCCCCGGCATTGCAACCGTTATTGGCGACACTCAACCCGGCGCAGGTGGAATTGCGCCGCGCGTTGCATCGCACCATTGCCAAGGTCAATGATGATATGGGACGGCGCTTCACCTTCAACACCGCGATTGCTGCCGTGATGGAGCTGACCAATGCGCTGAATAAGGCCGAAGATAATACCCCCGCGGGTCGCGCCATCATGCAAGAGGCCGTGGAGGCGATGGTATTAATGCTGTCGCCGATCGTGCCGCATATCACCCATGCACTGTGGAAAGAGTTGGGCCATACGGATGCGGTAGTGCAAGCCGCCTGGCCGGTAGTCGACAGCGCGGCCTTAAAGAGCGACACTATTGAACTGGTGATACAGGTCAACGGCAAGCTGCGTGGACGCATCAGCGTGGCGGCGCACGCCGATCAGGCCGCAGTACAGGCGAGCGCGCTGGCCGACCCGAATGTCATGCGCTTCACCGACGGCAAGGATGTGAAGAAGGTAGTCGTGGTGCCGGGGAAGCTGGTCAATATTGTAGTGGCTGGGTGAATTGTGTTTAGGGAATTTTAAATTAATTCCTTCCGCTCACTCTGAGCTTGTCGTGGGGTGGAAGGACTTAAATCAGTTGAATTTCTATGGGTTCGTAACCAAGCGTTCCTAACGGTTTTTATCAACTGCAAGTAATCGATGGATAACGAAGGGGCGGGCATGAAGATTGTTTGGATTACAGTTCTGGCTGCGGTTTTGCTATTACAAGGCTGCGGCTTCCATTTGCGCGGCACGCTGGAAGGTTCAGCCGATATGCCACTAACTTACGTGCAAGGTAGTGCTGCGCCAGGGGGAATTAGGACAGCATTGAGCCGGGCCGATAAAATCACCGGCAATATCGATCAGGCAGAGGCGGTGTTGAACGTGGTGAGCGAAAAATTTGATCGCCGCGTGCTGTCGGTCGATAGCAATGGCCGGGTAAGCGAATATGAAATTTTCTATGCAGTGGATTTTACCGTGCAGGATAAAACGGGGAAGCAACTGATCGGCCCGCAAACGGTAAGTCTGGTGCGCGATTACCGCTTTGATGAGACGCAGGTTTTGGGCAAAGATACCGAGGAAGCGGGACTACGCCAAGACATGGTACGGGATGCCGCGCAGCAGATCTTGCGGCGCCTGCAGGTGCTGAAATAATCTTGCTCACGCAAAGACGCCAAGGTGAGGCGCGATTGCCCTCGCGCCGAACGCCCCGCCGGGAGCGGGGCCGTAGTTCACGCGCAGCAGGGATAGCGCAGCGTGAACAAGAGGCGCGATAGCGCCGAACGGGTTTACAAGGATGTAAACACTGTGTTTCGCGCGAAGCATGGATAGCGTAGCGCGAAACACCCTCTGCGCTATACTTGTAATCTTTTAACAGTTTTATGCTGCGCTTCCCTGCTCCGCATAAAATACGGCCACGCTCCCGGCGGGGCGTTCATGATGCACATCCGTGTGCATCACCCTGTGGGCCGCCTAACGGCGGTGCGATTCGGCTTTCCTGCCGAATCGTCGGCGGCGGGACAACGCCGCCTCACCTTGCTACTTGTAATTGTTTTATGAAGATTAAACCCGAACAACTCGCCGCTCACCTCAAACGCGGCCTTGCGCCTGTTTATCTGGTTTACGGCGACGAGCCCCTGCAATTGGAGGAGGCGTGCGACGCCATCCGCGCGGCGGCGCGCGCGCAGCAGCACGAGCGCGACATTCTGCATGCCGGCACGGGTTTTGACTGGGGAGTGTTAGCACAAGCGGCGCAGACGCTATCGCTGTTTAGCCAACGCCGGCTGCTGGAGTTGCGCATAGCTACCGGTAAGCCCGGCGATACCGGCAGTGCCGCGCTGGTCGGTTATGCAACCCGCCCGCCCGCCGATACCATCTTATTGGTCATCTGCCCCAAGCTGGATAGCGCCACGCAAAAGACCAAATGGTTTACCGCCTTGGAACAGGCTGGCGTCGTCATCCAGGTCTGGCCAGTGCCGTCTGCGCAACTGCCGGCCTGGATCATTCAGCGTATGCGTGCCAAGGGTATGCAGGTGAGTAACGAGGCGGCGGCGGCCTTGGCTGAACGCGTGGAAGGCAATTTGCTGGCGGCGGCGCAAGACATTGAAAAATTGTATCTGTTGTACGGTCCGTCGCGTATCGAGGCCGACACCGTTACCCAGGCCGTGGCCGATAGCGCGCGCTTCGATATTTATGGCCTGGCCGATACGGCGCTGGCCGGCGATGCGGCCCGCACTGCCCGCATGTTAAGCGGTTTGCGCGCGGAGGGGGTCGAGCCTACACTGCTGTTATGGGCGCTGGTGCGCGAGGTGCGCAGCCTGGCCAACCTCGCTCACCACTGCCAAGGCGGGCTAAATGTCGATCAAGCCCTCGCCAAGCAAGGCGTCTGGGAAAAGCGCAAGCCCCTGATTAAGCAGGCCTTGCAGCGCCACAAGCCAGCTTACTGGCAGCATTTATTGCGCCGCGCCGCACATATCGACCTGATGATTAAGGGCATGGCCGCGGGCAATGTGTGGGACGAATTGCTACAATTGAGCCTAGCAATGGCAGGCATACGGTTACTAAATGAGCGTGCCGGAGTAAGTGCATGATGGATACCACTATGAACATTAAGCAGTATATGTTGGACATCGGGCAGCGCGCGCGCGAGGCGGCGCGGGCGTTAAGCCGAGCCGGCAGCAAGGCCAAGAACGCCGCACTGCTCGCCATGGCCGATGCATTGGAGCAAGGTTTGCCCGCACTGCTGGAGGCCAATCAAAAAGACTTGGAGGCCGGTAAAGCCAGCGGCCTGGATGGCGCGATGTTGGATCGCCTGGAATTGAATAAGGACCGTGTTGAAAGCATGGCAGCCGGGCTGCGCCAGATCGCCGCGCTGACCGATCCGGTCGGTGAGATCACCGATCTTAAATACCAGCCCTCCGGCATCCAGGTCGGGCGCATGCGCGTGCCGCTCGGCGTGATCGGCATCATTTATGAATCGCGGCCCAATGTAACGGCGGACGCCGCCGGTCTGTGCCTGAAGTCC
>DATECT010000015.1:0-2521 GCA_035286765.1 Gammaproteobacteria bacterium | reverse complement strand
ATAGAGGGCGCGGGCCTTTCACCGCCGCTAACAAGTCAACCGGCCACCGCCTATGCTGTGTGCATGCTGTCGCCCTGCATTTTATTGGGCTTAGCGTACGCCCGCAAGGAATTATCTTGCCAGCAGCTTCAGGCTAAGACCTGCGTTGCGTAAATGTTCTAAATTACGCGGCCACAGTTCGAGGTCCATGATCCATTCGCCAAGGTCATTTAGATGCTCATCACGCACTGCGCCGAGCCTAAAAAGCTCGGCGCGCAACCGGCCCGCCGTGGGCGGCAGACAGACCTGCCGGCGCACTACTTGACTAGTATCCTTGATGACATTATCGGCGTCGGCGTCGATCCCGCCATATTCGCCCGCCACATCCTCCACCGTGCCCAACACGCCCGTCTGTGGCACGACGCGCGCCCTGCTGCATTCGGCCAGGGCCAGCAGCAATAAATCGAGCCCTTTGCCGCTGACGGCGGAGAGCCACACCCGGCGCACCCGCCCCTGCTCATCGCGCTCCACATGCGGCTCGGTATCGGCGAGCAAATCGATCTTGTTATAGACCTCAATCTGCGGCACGTTCTCGGCGCCGATCTGCTGCAATACCTGGTTGACCTGTTCTATATTTGCGTGACGATGCTCATCGTGCGCATCGATGACGTGCAACAACACATCCGCCTCGCGGGTTTCCTCCAGCGTGGAGCGGAACGCCGCCACCAAATCGTGCGGCAGGTGGCGGATAAAGCCGACCGTGTCCGCCACAATCACCGCGCCGCCCTGGGGGAGTTCGACACGCCGCAGAGTAGGATCGAGGGTGGCGAACAATTTATTGGCCGCATAGACCGACGCGCCGGTCAGGCGATTAAACAGGGTCGATTTTCCGGTATTGGTATAACCCACCAGCGAGGCGGTAAACAGCGCGGCCTTGCGGCGCGACTTTCTGCTTTGGTCACGTTGCACGCCGACCTTTTTCAAGCGTTTATTGATCTGTTTGATGCGCTCGCCCAATAACCGGCGGTCGGTTTCCAATTGGGTTTCACCCGGGCCGCGCAGGCCGATACCGCCCTTTTGCCGTTCCAAGTGCGTCCAGCCGCGCACCAGCCGGGTAGACATATGCTGCAACTGCGCCAACTCCACCTGCAGCTTGCCTTCATAGGTGCTGGCGCGCTGCGCGAAGATGTCGAGTATCAGCCCGGTACGGCCAATCACCCGGCATTGCAGGAGCTGTTCCAGATTACGCTCTTGGGCGGGCGACAGGGTATGGTTGAACAACACCACATCGGCCTGTTCAGCCACCACCGTGGCGCGAATCTGTTCGGCCTTGCCGCTGCCTACGAAATATTTGGGATCAGGTTTGTGACGGGTGCCGGTGATAGTGGCCACCACGGTAGCACCGGCGGTTTGCGCGAGTTCCTGCAATTCGGCCAGTTCTTCCCGCTCACCCTCGCCGTGGAAGTACAGATGAACTAAGATAGCGCGTTCGCCGCTCTGGGGGCGCTCAAACAAATTACCCACCCCCGCGGCTGATTAACCGGCGCTTGAGATTATTCGTTACCAGGTTCCGGTGGCGCATCGTCCTGAGCAGGGAGTTTAATATTACGCGCCGGTACGACGGTTGAAATAGCATGTTTATAAACCATCTGACTAACGGTGTTTTTCAACAGCACCACAAATTGATCAAACGACTCAATTTGACCCTGTAGCTTGATTCCATTAACCAGATAAATTGAAACCGGGATTCCTTCCCTGCGTAATGTATTTAAAAAAGGGTCTTGAAGAGATTTCCCTTTTGTCATATCCATTCTCCTTTTTGTCGTTTTTAGGGCCGAGAGTCAATCGGGCTATCACCGGGATAAGGAAGCTCTGATTTATTAGAGATTCCTACGGTACACGGATGTGCCGTCATTTTTCAAACACCTAAGTGTTTGAAAAATGACGAAAAGCAAAAATCACCATTTTTGCTTTTCGTCTCTGAAAATTCCATGGATGGAATTATTCAGAGTTCCCATCAAGGTTCAGCCACCTTTTTACATACCCTCTAGTGGTCTCTCCAGGGCATCGGCAAAAAAATCCAATGCCGTTTGAAAACAATCTTCACTTAAGCTATCAAGCCATAGCGCATCCGGCTCACGGCGCAACCAGGTGAACTGTCGTTTGGCAAGCTGGCACGTAGCTATAATAGCGCTTTTTCCCATCTCCTCGCAATTGATTTTACCCTCCAGGTAATTCCATACCTGGCGGTAACCCACCGCACGCAGGGCCGGTTTTTCCAAGTCCAGGTCGCCGCGTCGACGCAGTACCTCCACCTCGGCCACTAGCCCCTCGCGCAACATGGCCTGAAAGCGCTTGGCAATACGGTCACGCAGTAATATTCGATCGCGGGGAGCCACTATTAGTTTTACTATTTTATAAGGCAGAGATTGGGCAGTAGGCCGGGCATAAAGTTCCGTTGCCGTGCTGCCCGACAACTCATAGACCTCGAGCGCCCGCTGGATGCGCTGGGGATCATTGGGGTGAATGCGCCGAGCCGCGG
>DATECT010000014.1:0-14258 GCA_035286765.1 Gammaproteobacteria bacterium | reverse complement strand
GGGGTGTGGGTGGGAGAATTCTCAGGGAGTCTGTCCGCAATGCGGCAGAGGCTAGCCGATGTCCCTCCACCCCGGCTCATTCTTAGCTTCTCAAGAATGAGCCGTAAATACCATACAAGCCTGCCGAAGGGATAAACTCCGCGAAGAATCTTGTTTTATGAAGCATCAGCAGTCTTCAGATTAATAATTAAGGAGAAGTGGCTATGAGGGATTTTTTTCATAAGTTTGCGCATAAAACGTCTGAGTTGGTCGGCGCACCGGTAACCTTTATTGGCGCGGTGTTGATCGTAATCGGCTGGGCATTCACGGGACCGGTGTTTCATTATTCCGATACCTGGCAACTCATCATTAATACCGGCACGACGATACTCACCTTTTTGATCGTGTTCCTTATTCAAAATACCCAAAACCGGGATGCGCAGGCCATCCATCTCAAGCTCGACGAGCTAATCCGCGCTGTAAAAGGTGCGCGTAATAGTCTCGTCGATCTGGAGAATTTTACCGACGACGAATTACATGCCTTAGCGGATGAATTCAGGCGGCTACGTGAGCGGTATAAGGGGATTAGCGAGCACAGTGTCGTCGCCGTTGAACAGGCCCTGGGTGAACGGAAGGCCAAGCGGCAGGGCCATAAACCAAAGTAGGTTGTACGGTGGGACGGTGAGCCTCATAATATTGGCCTCCCATCAGCCAGACAAGCTTAGCCGGAATATATGACCGAATACGCCCTCATACTTGTCAGCACGGTGCTGGTTAATAATTTTGTATTGGTCAAATTTCTCGGGCTGTGCCCGTTCATGGGTGTCTCGCGCAAGCTGGAGACCTCGATGGGCATGGCGCTCGCCACTACCTTCGTGCTGACCTTGTCTTCGGTGTGCAGCTACCTCGCCAATGAGTATCTGTTACTGCCGTTGGGCTTGGAATATCTACGCACTATTACCTTTATCCTGGTAATTGCCGTGGTGGTGCAGTTCACCGAGATGGTGGTGCACAAGACCAGTCCGCTGCTCTATCAGGTACTCGGCATCTTTTTGCCGTTGATTACCACCAACTGCGCGGTGCTGGGCGTGGCGTTGCTTAATGTGCAGGAGCAGCATGGCTTTTTGCAGTCGGCTATGTATGGTTTTGGCGCGGCACTGGGCTTTTCCATGGTGCTGATTCTGTTCGCCGCCCTACGCGAGCGCATTCTGGTGGCGGACGTGCCGGTGGCCTTCCGCGGCCCGGCCATCGCCCTGGTCACGGCCGGGTTGATGTCACTCGCCTTTATGGGTTTTTCAGGGTTAATTAAAAGCTAGCCATGTTCAGCGCCATCATTGCATTGACGGTTTTGGCGACGGTATCCGGCCTACTATTGGGCTATGCCGCGATCCGCTTCAAGGTGCAGGGCGATCCGCTGGTGGATAAGATCGACGCGATCTTGCCGCAGACCCAGTGCGGCCAGTGCACTTACCCCGGTTGCCGCCCCTACGCCACGGCCATTGCCAACGGCGAGGCGGATATTAATCAGTGTCCGCCGGGCGGCGAGGCCACTATTGCTGCACTCGCGGAGTTGCTGGGACGCGATCCCAAGCCCTTGAATGCCGCGCACGGCGCAGTGAAACCGAAAATGGTGGCGGTGATCGACGAGACCCGCTGCATCGGCTGCACGCTGTGCATACAGGCCTGTCCGGTCGATGCCATTCTCGGCGCGGCAAAGCATATGCACACCGTTATTGCCCAGGAATGCACGGGCTGCGAGTTGTGTATCCCGCCCTGCCCGGTCGATTGCATTGATATGGTCCCGATAAAGCAAACCGCGAGTACTTGGAAGTGGCCCTATCCGCAAGACAGTGGCGAGTGGCGAGTAGCGAGTTCAGCGCAGTGAATTACGCATTGAATTCATCCCTACCCCATACCCTACGCACATGAATAAACTGTGGCGCTTTCCGGGCGGGCTGCACCTGCCCGGCCATAAAGACGAATCAACCGCCGTGTCTGTCGCAGCGGCGCAATTGCCGCGCTTTTTGGTTCTTCCCCTGCAACAGCATATTGGCGAACCGGCCAAGGCCTTGGTAAAGGTTGGCGACCATATATTAAAGGGCCAGATGATCGCCAAGGCATCGGGCTATGTGAGCGCGCCGGTGCATGCATCCAGTTCAGGTACGGTGGTGGAGATCGGCGAGCGCCCTATTCCGCATCCCTCCGGTTTGCACGCCCTGTGCATCGTAATTGAAACCGATGGCCAAGATACCTGGCTGCCGCACCATCCCGTGGAAGATTATAGGCAGCTCGATCCCAGCGCCCTGCGCAATATTATCCGCGAGGCAGGCATTGTCGGTTTGGGCGGCGCGGGCTTTCCAACTTATATCAAGCTCAATCGCGGCGCGGATAAGGTGATCGACACCCTGATTCTCAACGGCGCCGAATGCGAGCCTTATATTACCTGTGACGATATGCTGATGCGCGAGCGCCCCGAGGAGATCATCGCCGGGCTGTTCATCATGCGTCATGCACTACAGGCGCGCGCGTGCATCATCGGTATCGAGGATAACAAACCACACGCCATCGATGCCTTGGCGCGCGTCATCCACGACCTGAAGGTCAAAGATATTCGCGTCGCACCCATCCCGACGCGCTACCCCGCGGGCGGGGAAAAACAATTGATCAAGGTGCTCACCGGCAGGGAAGTGCCGAGCAATGGCCTGCCTTTGCATATTGGTGTGGTGTGCCAGAACGTGGCGACGGCGACCGCCGTCTATCGCGCCATTACCTATGGTGAGCCCTTGATCAGCCGTTACGTGACCGTGAGCGGGCCGGGCATTCAGCAGCCGCGCAATCTGGAGGTGCTATTGGGTACGCCGATACGCGAATTGATTGAACAGTGTGGCGGCGCCCCGGATGATTCCGGTACTTTCCTGATGGGCGGCCCCATGATGGGCTTTCCCCTCCACAACTTGGCAGCACCCGTTATAAAAACTACGAACTGCATACTTGCGCAGCCTCCAGCAGCACCTGCACAGCCCGTGCTACCCTGCATACGCTGCGGTGTCTGTGCCGAGGCCTGCCCGGTAAGCCTGCTGCCGCAGCAATTATACTGGCATGCCGCCGCCAAGGATTTCACCAAGGCGCAGAGCTACAATCTGTTTGATTGCATCGAATGTGGCTGCTGCACCAGTGTCTGCCCAAGCAACATTCAGCTGGTGGACTATTACCGCTTTGCCAAAACCGAGATTGCCGCGCAAGAGCTTGAAAAGCGTAAGGCCGATACGGCGCGCAACCGCCATGAGTTTCGCTTACAGCGCCTGGAACGCGACAAGGCGGAACGCGCCGCCAGACACGAGCAGAAAAAGGCGAGCTTGAGCGACCCGGCAACAAGTGCGAAAAACGATGCAAAGCCGGACGTTATTCAAGCCGCCATCGAGCGCGTCCAAGCCAAGCGTGCCGCCAGCGATGAATCGTCCGGCAGTGTACCTGCGCAACATTAATCCTGATCTCTCCCAGCGTATTCAATGCCCAATCCATCCTTCAGTTCCGCGCCGATGCGCGAGGCCAGCAGCGTGTCCAAGGTGATGCTGCAGGTTATCTATGCATTAATGCCGGGCATCGCCGCTTATGTGTGGTTTTACGGCTGGGGCGTCGTGGTCAATATTTTGTTTGCCCTGGTGGTGGCCTTGCTCAGCGAGGCCGGCATGTTGGCCTTGCGCCAGCGCCCCATCAAGCCCTTCCTGTACGATGGCAGCGCCGCGGTCACCGCCGTGTTGCTGGCCTTATCCCTGCCGCCGCTGGCGCCGTGGTGGATGACCTTGATCGGCACCGCCTTTGCGATCATCGTCGCCAAGCAATTGTACGGCGGGCTCGGCTTTAACCCGTTCAACCCGGCCATGATCGGCTATGTGGTGTTGCTCATCTCCTTCCCGCGCGAGATGACGACGTGGTTGGCGCCGGAAGTAGTCAGCGGGCATAGCCTGGGATTTTTCGATAGCGCGCGCGCCATTTTTAGCGGCCAGTTACCAACCGGGCTCCACATGGACGCTATTACCGCGGCCACGCCGCTCGATGCCTTGAAAACCCGGCTGAGCATGGGCCATAACGCCACCGAGGTTATGCACAGCAGCCCTATTTTCGGTGTGCTGGGCGGCAAAGGCGTGGAATGGATCAACGGCTTGTTTTTGGCCGGCGGACTGTGGCTGATCTATAAGCGGATAATAAGTTGGCACATCCCTGCGGCTATGGTGGCCGCCATGTCGATCATGGCGTTGGTATTTTATATCGCGAACACCGGCACCCACGCCTCGCCGCTGTTTCATCTGTTCAGCGGCGCCACCATGTTGGGCGCATTTTTCATCGCCACCGATCCCGTCACCGCCAGCACCACGCCGCGCGGCAAACTTTACTATGGTGCGGGCATTGGTATCTTTACCTACATCATTCGCACCTGGGGCGGCTATCCCGACGCCGTGGCCTTCGCCGTGCTGCTGATGAATATGGCGGCGCCGATGATCGATCAATATACCCAACCGCGGGTCTTCGGGCATAAAGATTAACCATGCTAGCCAAACACATGTTACGCACCGCTATCGTGCTCGGGCTGTTCGCCGTGGTCGGCACCGGCGTGGTGGCACTCACCTTTGACAAGGCGCGCGTGCGCATTGCCGAAAATGAACGCATTGCCTTGCTGCACAAGCTCAGCATTCTAATCCCGCCCGGCCAATACAATAACGATCTCCTGGCGGACTCGATTGTCGTGAATGCAAAGGCCGAATTGGGCAGTAACAAGCCGGTCACGGTTTACCGCGCGCGGCGGGCAGGGCAACCAATCGCCGCCGTGTTCACGCCGGTGGTCGCGCCCGATGGCTACAGCGGGCCGATTAAGCTGCTGATAGCGGTGCGCTACGACGGCAGCCTGGCAGGGGTGAGGGTCATCGCCCACCGTGAGACACCCGGTCTGGGCGATCCTATCGAGGAAAACCGCTCTGATTGGATTTTGAATTTTACCGGCCGCTCTTTGTCCAATCCGCTGCCAGGTCAATGGAAGGTCAAGCGTGACGGCGGCCAGTTTGACCAGTTTACCGGGGCGACAATTACCCCGCGCGCGGTGGTCAAGGCAGTGTATAATTGCTTACACTATTTCGCCGAGCATAAGCAGCGGATATTTACCGACCCGCCGCAGACCCAGGAAAAACCTAAGGCTTAGCCAAGGCGCTCACATGATTGCAGCAGCTTACTCAAGAATTATCCGCGACGGGTTATGGAATAATAACCCCGCCTTTGTGCAAATCCTGGGCTTGTGTCCGTTATTGGCCGTTTCATCGAGCGTGGTCAACGGCTTAGGTCTGGGCCTCGCCACCGCACTGACCTTGGTGGCCTCCAACGTCACGGTCTCGCTGATTCGTAACATGGTGGCACCCGAGGTGCGCATACCCATATTCGTATTGGTTATTGCCTCTATCGTTACCGCCATCGAGTTGGCGATGAATGCCTATGTGCACGAGCTTTATAAAATACTGGGCATTTTCATCCCGCTGATCGTGACCAACTGCATTATTATCGCGCGCGCCGAGGCCTTCGCTTCCAAGAATACGGTGGGCCGCGCCTTCACGGACGGTCTGTTTATGGGCTTAGGTTCCACCTTTGCACTGGTATTGCTGGGCGCCATGCGCGAGGCCATAGGCCAAGGAACCTTGCTGGCCCATGCCGATCTGATGTTCGGCGAGTCCGCCAAGTGGATGACCATCACCCTGGTCGATCACTACCATGGCTTTCTACTCGCCATCTTGCCGCCGGGGGCCTTTATCGGCTTAGGCGTATTGATTGCCATTAAAAATGTTATCGATGCCCGCTCAGCACGCCGCGCGGCAGAGGCCCTGCCCGTAGCACATCAAGCCGGGGTTGCTGCCTAGCCAAGCAACTCGCCGGCATTGCGGCTGTCTACTATTAGTTGTATATCTTGAGGAACACGCATGAAAACCACCCTGACTGCTGCACTGACCCTGTTTACCATCGTGTTTTTCACGCTCGGCACCTTTGATGATGCCCAGGCGCGGCGCATGGGCGGCGGTAAATCGTTTGGCGGTAAAAATAGTTATAGCCAGGCCGCGCCCAAGCCCACCCCCGGCCCGACACAACAATCAATGGCGAACAGACAGAACACCGACCAGCGCGCCGCCTTATCTCAGCGCGGCGGATTAATGGGCATGCTGGGCGGCCTAGCCTTGGGCGGCCTGTTGGGCGCGCTATTCTTCGGCGGCGCCTTCGAGCACCTCAATTTCATGGACATCCTCATCTTCGGGCTGATCGCATTTTTACTGTATAAGCTATTTGCCCGCAAACGGCAGCAGTCCGCACATGCCAGCTATCAATCCGCCGCACGCGGCACGCCCCAAGCCGAACCGGTACAACCGAGCCACAGAGGCTTCGATACCGATCTGCTATTCAAAAAAAATACCGCAGTGAATGACGACTCACCTGCCCAAACTAATCGGGGCGCGGGCGCTAACGTCATACCGCGTGATTTTGATACCGGGCATTTCCTGGAAGGCGCCAAGCTTGCCTACCGTCGCCTGCAACAGGCCTGGGATGAGGGAGAGTTGGCCGATGTGCGGCAATTCACCACCGATAAGGTCTTCGCGGAAATACAAGACCAGTTCCGCGCCCGCCAAGGTATCAATCGCACCGATATCCTGAAGCTCAATGCGGAGCTTTTGGAGGTCAATGAAGTGGGCACAAATACCGAGGCCAGCGTGTTATTCGATGTCATCATGCGTGAGATCGATGCCGATAGCACCGACGATGCACGAGCTGAGCAGGTGCGTGAAATCTGGCACTTTATTCGGCCGCTTAACAGCAAGACCCCCACTTGGTATTTGGACGGCATTCAGCAGATTGAATCCTGATAAAAGCCCCGGAGTCTATAAGGCACTTCATTTAATCCACATTTTGTCATTTCCCGCCCCGTATTGGAGTCGGGGCGGGATGATGGATTATTTGAGCTTTCCTATACGGTTTACAGTTTGGCCAGCGCCATTCATTCATGAACCAGACTAAACGCCATGCGCTATTTTCACGGCTTAAAGAGGCCATTCCAGACCCTGCCACGGAATTAACTTTTTCCAGCCCGTTTGAGCTATTGGTGGCGGTGATTCTTTCCGCGCAATCCACTGACAAGGGCGTGAATAAGGCTACGGCTAAGCTGTTTCCGGTGGCGAACACGCCTCAAGCCATCTTAGAACTGGGTGAAGAGGGTCTCAAGCACTATGTCAAGACCATTGGACTCTATAACAGCAAGGCGCGCAACATTATCAAAACCTGCGCGTTGCTAGTCAAACACTATCAGGGCCAAGTGCCGCGGGATCGCACGGCCCTGGAAAGCCTGCCCGGTGTGGGCCGCAAGACCGCCAACGTAATCCTGGCCACTGCCTTCGGCGAGCCCACCATCGCTGTCGATACCCATGTGTTCCGAGTAGCGAACCGCACCGGTCTGGCGCGCGGTACCATGGTGCGTGAAGTCGAAACTAAACTCATGAAGAACGTTCCCGCCGAGTTTCTGCACGATGCACATCACTTGCTCATACTGCACGGGCGCTACACCTGCATAGCACGCAAGCCGCTCTGCCCCAAGTGCGTCATCCGGGATCTCTGCGAATATAAAAACAAGACCCCCGGCGAGACCACCGCCAAAACCAATAAGCCTATCAAAACGCATACGCGGACCGCAGTCAAAAAATCATGATGTTCGGACAAGACCGCCAACAGATGCGTCGTTTTTTCATCGAGGCATGGCATAAATACCGTACGGCTAAACCGCTGGAACCCTTGGAACGCATTATTGCGGAGATCATCCGCGTCCATCCCGAATACCATGCCCTCTTGGAAGACCCCGAGCTGGCCTTGGAAAGTGACTATTTACCGGAGTCAGGGCAATCCAATCCCTTTCTGCACATGGCGATGCACATCGCCATCCAGGAGCAAGTCTCAACCAATCGGCCTGCCGGTATGCGTGAAGTTTATCAATCCCTGCTGGCCAAATTTAATGATCCCCATGAGGCCGAGCACAACATACTCGAGTGCCTGGGAGAAATGCTTTGGCAAGCGCAGCGTGACAACCGGGAACCCGATGAAATGGCTTATCTGGACTGCCTGCACCGCCTGGCGGGCAGTTCATGAACCTGGCGTTGCCGCTCATGAAATCAGGCAAAATGGATTCTGATGAGGCCTATAAAAAGAAGGCCCGCAGGTGCGGGCCTTCTCACCTTCCAGGTAAGCTATTTTAGGCTGTCCGCATCGGCTGTTGCGGCAATTGCGCGCCGCCGCGTAAAAATCCCGCCGCCAGAAATGCCACACCGAGCAGCAGATGCAACACATTATCCGCTGCCAGATTGACACTTGGCTGTGCTTGCAGGATAGCAGCCATCAGACTGGGGGCGATGAATCCGAGCAGGCCCAGTATTAAATAGACCGCACCGAACACCCAACAGAAAGTGCGCGCGGTACTCAATGAGGCCAAATAGCCAAAATAAAGCGCGACTGCGCCGCTAATCAAGTGAATAACGCTGTGCCATGCGCTCAAATGCAGGCCTAGAAATTGCGGGTTAACAAAGCCAATGATAGCGGCCACTATTAAAATAAAGCCCATGACCTTACAGAATATCTTAACCATACTTCCCTCCTGGGCAAGTAACTGAATGGCAGAGCTACAGCGACAGGACCATAAACGGACGGCAAACTGTATCGCCGTCAATGGCCCCGCCCTACTACGACTATGATTATTAGACAAACGCAATGGAGGGATTGCTTAACAATCTGCTGAAAAAGAATTACATCGATTCCGGCTGCCGAGTGGTGCTGGCACTTGTGGCGGAACGAGCGCCCTCTCGGTTGGCATAGGCGTAAGTCAGCTCGGCGCCAAAGAACAGGATTTGCGCCGAGTAATACACCCAAATCAGCACGATAACGAGCGAGCCTGCGGCGCCGTATGCCGATGCCACGCTGCTCCTGCCCAGATACCAGCCAATGAGAATTTTACCGATGGTGAAAAAAAGCGCGGTAGTGACCGCACCTATCCATACATCACCCCATTTAATGGAGGCATCGGGCAGTATTTTATATATCATGGCGAATAGCAAGGTAACGACGCCGAACGAAAACACAAAATCGAGCACCTGCAACATCGATCTGAAATCAAGCAAGGTGTTCGTCAATAAATCGCCTAGCGCGGCCAGTGCGGTGCTTATTACCAATGACACCAGCAGTAGGAAGCCGAGCACCAATACCATGACAAAGGACAGAAAGCGTTCCTTGATAAGCGCCAAAATACCCTGTCCGGATGGCGATGTTACCTTCCAAATGGCATTAAGCGAATCCTGCAACTCCCCGAACACACCGGTGGCCCCAATCAATAATGTCACCAAGCCCACCAGCGCCGCGATAATATTATAGGACGGCTTACTCATGCTTTGCATCATCGTCATGACTGCATCGGCACCATTGCTGCCGACCAATGTCTGGATCTGCCCTGCTATTTGCAAACGTACCTCTTCCTGGCCGAAGAATAATCCGGCGACGGCCACCACAATAATAAGCAAGGGGGCAATTGAGAACAGCGTGTAAAAAGCCAGGGCAGCGGCCATGCGTGGCGCCCTGTCGTCGAGCCATGCTGCAAAGGTTTGTTTAATCAACGCAGCTATGGAGTGCAGGCTCACCGTGGCTCCTCGTTTTTCGATATTCTATAGTGCATAGAAGGTACAACAACTTTACCGTATTCCTTTAAGCACTATAAATACAATAGTTGTTTAGGCTGGCGATTCATTGCAATGATGTTCCGGCGCCAAATTGCCTTGGCGGACGCCTAAGGCAACCAGCCGATAGCGGCGGCGCGGTCGCGCCCTCCTATTGCCAAGCGGGAGTTTAGCCGCCTTGGTGGCTTATGGCTTTATAGATGCCTTTGGTGCGCCGATTTGAGGCCCTGATTTGGCCTGGGCACGTTAATTTTCTCGGTCATTAAGCCGGCCAATTTAATCGTTGCATCCTCCAACCCTTGCGGTTGCGTGAGTATCGGCAGGAACACGTCGCCTTGCTTGGTTACGCGCTGGCGTGCCTTGGCGAGGGTAAATATTTTCGGATTAAGTTTGCGGTCTACTTCTCGCCATTTCAGCGGTGTCGATACCGTTGCCTCCTCACGCTCACGCGGCGAGTATGCCGATACGATGGTTTTACCCCGCGCATTCTGCAGGTGATCAAGGTAAACACATGCCGTCGGACGCTTGGCCAAGCTGCGTTCCAAGGTAACGAGTGATGGATTGCGTCGCTCAACAATGCGGGCCACCGATGCTGCAAAGCTCGCCACGCGCTCATACGTGTATGTCGGCTGCACAGGCACATATACATGCATCCCGCGCGAGCCGGAGGTTTTTACATAGGCTGACAGGCCCAAGCGACTTAATATGTCGCGCAGTGCCAGCGCAACATCGCACACGCTGTTAAAGTCCACGCCTTGCGGATCGAGGTCGAATACCATCCAGTCCGGGTAGTCCAAGGTGCCCACGCGCGAATGCCAGGGATGTTGGGCGATCGTGCCGAGATTAACAATGTATAACAGGCCGGCGAGATTGTCGCACAGGGCGTAGTTAAGCGTGCGGCCCTCATCGGTTTTCAAGCGGATAGTGCGCAGGAATTCGGGCGCATTATCAATATCATGTTGATAGAAGAATGGTTCATTCACCCCATCGGGGTAGCGTTTAAGGATCAACGGACGATTTTTGATATAAGGAATGATATGAGGCGCCATCGCGCAGTAGTATTTAAGCAGGTCTCCCTTGTTAATCCCCTGCTCCGGCCAGTAGAGTTTTTCGAGATGAGTTAAGCTAACGCTATAGCCGTCTGTCGCTATCTTCAACTCATCAACCACATGCCTGCTGCGGAGAAATTCCTCCGGGCGCAGAGTGTTATGTCGCGGGGTTGAAGGGGACAGCATCTTGTGACGCTGCGCTGCCCTTATTTGGTCATCGGTGGCATGTTCAAATTCAAATTTACATTCGTGAGGGTCTTTATCGTCCCTAATGCCTATAAAAACCGGGTGACGCATGCGCTTGTCGCTGGTCCATTCGGAAAATTTAACTTCGCACACCAACTGCGGCTTTATCCAGTTTACCGGCTCATTGGGATGCGATGTTTCTTCGAATGGCGGTTCCTCGTCGGTGCGCAGCTTGCGCATTAACTCATACACCTGCTCCAGCGACCGGTGATTAAATCCGCCCCCCACGCGGCCAACATAATGTAGCTTATTATCATCATATAATCCAACCACCAAGGCGCCAAAATAGGGCCGTGTGCCGCGTGGATTAGTGTAGCCTACAATTACAACTTCTTGGCGTTTTACAACTTTGAATTTAAGCCAGGCGCCGCTGCCTTTTTGCGTGTAAAGGCTGTCTCGATGTTTGGCGATAACACCTTCCAACCCTGACTTTGCGGCCTTGCGAAACAAGGCCTCGCCTGTGCCCTTGGTATGATCCGAAAAACACACCACCGGGTTTTCTATGAGACACTGCTTGAGCAGTGCCTTGCGTGCAATCAACGGGGTGTGCATTAAGTTGAGTCCGTTATAGTAAATCAGGTCAAACGCATAGTAGACGGCGGGGTGTTCAGTAGCGGCCCGTTGAATATCCGCTTTACCTTTGAGGCCTATGCGTAATTGCAATTGCTGAAAATTAGGGATGCCATTTTGATCGAGACTGACTATTTCGCCGTCCAGAATGGCCTGCTCCGCTTTTATGTAATTATGCAGCTTGGCGAATTCAGGATAACGAAAGCCCAGTTCCTTTTCCTTGCGGGAAAATAGCCTGGCCCGGCTATCCGCGATAAAGCATAGGGCACGCACGCCATCCCATTTATATTCATATATCCATTCAGGGTTAGAGAACGGCTTATCCACCAAGGTAGCGCGCATGGGATCGATAATAGACGGCATGGGTGCAGGCACGGCGCCGGGTATGGCTGCGCCCATTACATCGGTTTTGCCTTTCCGCACCGGCACCCGTGCATCAGCAGGTGGCGTCTTGGCACGCTTAGTAGGGGCGGGCGGCAGGCGCGACGACGCCGATTGACGCTTGGGTGTTACCACAGCGTCCTTGCCGGGGACGCGTGCCGCATATTTGTCCGGCTGGGCATATTCATCATCACCCTTGATGAACAGCCAATGGCGTGTCTGCCCGGCCATTCTGATCAGGTGAAATACTCCATGCAGTTTTTCGCCATAGAGGTACAGACTTAGTCTGCCATCTTTCAATCCTTGCAGCGAGTCATCATTTGCAACTAACCGGTAAGTACCCTCATCCCAAATAATCACATCACCCGCGCCATAATTCCCTGCGGCGATATGGCCCTGGAAATGGAGGTAGTCGACCGGATGATCTTCCACCATCACCGCCAGGCGTTTATCAGCGGGGTTGAGCGATGGGCCTTTGGGGATGGCCCACGACTTCAATACGCCACCTATTTCCAATCTGAAATCGTAATGCAGATGCGAGGCATGATGCTCGTGCACCACGAAGCGTTGTCCGTTGAGTTGCGAGAGCTTGCCTTTCGGTTCGGGAGTGTTTTTAAAATCCCGCTTACTACGATAATGTTGCAGTGCCATTCCCTTACCCTCCCAATCTGGTTGCGCTCAGCGCCTATTTAGCGTGAACGGCGGTTGTCAGATTACTAACAGCAGGACCATTAATGACCGTGCCATCCCACTTATAACGCGATCCGTGGCAAGGGCAGTCCCACGTTTTTTCGGCGGCATTCCATTTCACGATGCAGCCCAAATGGGGGCACACGGCCGAGCGCTCATGCAAGGCCCCCGCTTCGTCGCGGTACGCAGCTATTTTATTGAGCCCATGGCTGATAATGGCGGCCTCGCCGGGGGCGATATCCTCAACGGAACTAACATCACCGCCGGCCGCCCAGTGCGCGTATTGAGCAGCAACGTTTAGATTTTCCCGAGCAAAATCGGTAACGGCCTTCGGGGTAATGCGGGCAGGGTCATAGAGTTTTTCCCAGGCATTTTCCCGCCCCAGAATTAAATCGGTAATCAGCATACCGGCGATAGTGCCGTGGGTCATGCCGTTACCTGAATCACCCGTAACTATATAGACGTTGGGGTCGTCCATAGGATTCCGCCCGATAAAGGCCAGCGCATCGATGGGTTCCATAATCTGGCCTGACCACTGGTGCTGTATGGGTCCGGCCAGCGGAAAACGCTCCCACATCCACGTCTCGAGACGCGAAAATCGCTCTTCAGTACTAACGGCCTGGCCGGTTTTATGGTCTTCCCCGCCGATAATGAGCATATCCGTATTACTATTGAGCGGGGATTCAATACGAATATAGTGGTAAGGATCGCCGGTGTCCCAGGCCAGCACCTTGGCTACCGCACCCTTCGGCACCGGCGCCGCAATGACATAGGTACGATAGGCCGCTTGCTTGGTATGAATTACCAAGCGGTTATTCACCGGCGTATTCGTGGCTACCACAATGGCATTGCAGGCGATGACCTGCCCGTTGCGGGTAGTGACCTGCGCCTTGGCGCCGCCCTGTACTCTATGCACATGGGTATTCCCAAAAATACGGCCGCCGCATTCAATAAGTATTTCAGCCAGCCGGGTTAAATACTTTAGAGGATGAAACTGAGCCTGCCTGGGGAAACGCAAACACGGCCCGGTATCGAACGAATTAAACGGTGAGTGCTGCACATATTCAACATCGATCAGACCGGCGCGGCGGGCTGCCTGCTGTTCGCGTTCGAGTATCTGTGGCGATTCCCCCGGCGGCACAAAAAGAAAACCATCGAGCCGTTCAAATTCACAGGCAATCTCTTCCTTGGCAACAATGGATTCGATGCGATCAATGGCGGCCGTATGACTTTGTGCGGCAAGGCGTGCACCCTGCGCGCCATGGAGTCGTTCTATTTCGAAGTAACGGTCATCCAATGCGTTGGACAGGTGCGCCGTGGTGCGCCCTGTCTGGCCGCTTCCAACCGTGGCGTCATCTACCACGATCACCGATCTGCCTGCTTGCACCAATAGATAGGCAGCGCTCATGCCGGCTATGCCTGCCCCGATAATACATACCTCTACCTGCGCATCCCGCTCCAAGGCCGCGTAGCCTGGCAGGCCTTTTTCAGGCATCCAAATCGAGCTGGTACGCCCTGACATGCCTGTCATAGCACCTCCCAAGTTGCGCCGCCACAGCTAGCGCTTGATGCTCAGTGATAAGGTACCTGCTCCATTAGTTGCTTGAAA
>DATECT010000013.1:0-9958 GCA_035286765.1 Gammaproteobacteria bacterium | reverse complement strand
AAACGCTTTATTTTGTTTCATGGCAAGAGGCATCCGGAGCCGATGGGGTGTGGAAGAAATTGATGGTTTTTTTTAATCCCGGCTATGGCAGCCGCACTGTCCAGGAATTACTAGCAAAAAGATGTGAGCACACGATGATTTGCAAGGCCCTGGGGTCGCGGCTTGTTTTTGACACTTCGTGGCGAACTCACTTCGCAAGTGCAATACATCAAGCCTCCTAAAGGGCCTCATTATAGATTCTGTAGCCGAGCCACTTTCAGTGAACTCGCCCAGTAGTACTTGACATTATACGTCATTGACGTATAGTTGCCTTGTGCTCACCGTGATTGAAACTCCGACTTTTCAGCGCCTGTGGCCGTATTACTGGACTGAGGAGGAGCGTGGCGAATTTGTTGCGTTTATCGCTCAAAACCCGGAGGCAGGCGATGTGGAAAAAAATTCGGGTGGAGTACGCAAGGTGCGCTGGACGCGGGCCGGTACAGGTAAATCGGGCGGCGTGCGGGTGATTTACTTCAACAAGCTGGCGAATGGACAAATCTGGCTGTTGTTCCTATATGCGAAGAACACCTTGGATTCTATCGCTGGCCACAAACTGAAGGAGATGAAAGATGCCATCGAAAAAGCCTCTGTCTGACGCCAAGCTGAAAGCGTGGGAGTCTTCTCGCGATATTGCCGCCGAACTTGAACAGTCTGTTCGCGAAATGGTCGCCGGAAAGGGCACGGTTGTCGCCGTTTCGCCCGTAGTTGCGGTACGGATAAAGTCTGGTCTATCACAGTCGCAGTTTGCTGGGCTGTTGGGCGTATCGGTGCGCACACTCCAGGAGTGGGAGCAGGGTCGCCGTCAGCCCTCCGGTGCGGCAAAGACGCTTATCGCCATTGCACAGAAACGGCCGGAGGTGCTGGCTGAACTTGCGGCGTGACACGTCTGGCTTTTTGAAGACCTCATGAGGGACTCTGCAGGGTGGGGCCCGTTCGAGATGAATCCCCCAATAGTCGTCTTGACATATATGCATAATATACATATATTAGTAATATGTACTTCCCGTTTGATCCGAAAAAGGCGGTAAATAACCTCAAGAAGCATGGCGTATCTTTCGCTGATGCTGAAGGTGTCTTTTATGATCCTTTGGCCATTCATATGGAAGATGCTGATGCAGAAGGTGAAGAGAGATTTATGGGCGCCTCTAAAAATCCACTAAAGCCGCGCTGGCGGCGTGGAAAACGGACTCAAAATGCTCATTTACTCCGTGTAAACTCCGCTTTTTCGCCCGTTTTCGCCTTGCCATCATCGGCTTGATTGAATTTTTAGAGGCGCCCATATTGCTACTGGTATGGGAAGTGCCGGGCAAATATTGGTCGTGATTTATACGTTGCGAGGCGAGGAAATTCGATTAATCTCTGTCCGCCCTGCCACACGTCGAGAGGTGAAAGTTTATGAGAGCTGAATATGACTTTTCCAAAGGGAAGCGCAAGGCGTTAATTCCCGCCAAGGGCAAGACTCGCATTACCATATATATTGATGACGCCGTGCTCGATGCGTTTCGCGCCCGTGCTGAAAAAGCGGGAATTGGTTACCAAACCATGATGAATGAGGTGTTAAAGGTTTTTGTGACCGGCGAGGCGGACAAACCTCTTACGGAATCGGTATTGCGCCGCATCATTAAAGAAGAATTGCATAAGGTGGCTTAGAGGGAGTCAATAGGTGCTCCTATCGATTCCCCACAGCGCAGCCGGCGCACTACTTATTGAGTAAGTTTTTTGTACTTAATCCGATGCGGCTGATCGGCATCGTTGCCCAGGCGGCGGTGGCGGTCGGCTTCGTAGTCGGCGTAGTTGCCTTCGAACCATGTCACTGTACCCTCATCCTCGAAGGCGAGCATGTGAGTGGCGATGCGGTCGAGGAACCAGCGGTCGTGTGAGATGACGACCACGCAGCCGGCGAAATCCAGCAGGGCTTCTTCCAGGGCGCGCAGGGTTTCTATGTCGAGGTCGTTGGTCGGTTCGTCGAGTAGCAGCACGTTGCCGCCGCTCTTGAGCAGTTTGGCGAGGTGCAGGCGGTTGCGTTCGCCGCCGGATAAGTTTTTCACCAGTTTTTGCTGGTCGGTGCCTTTGAAATTGAAGCGGCCCACGTAGGCGCGCGAGGGCATTTCAAATTTTCCTACGGTGATAATATCCTGGCCGTCGGAGATTTCATCCCAGACATTCTTATTTCCGTCCAGTGTGTCGCGCGACTGATCCACGTAGGCCAGTTGCACGGTTTCGCCGATGCGCAGCGTGCCGCCATCGGGTTTTTCCTGGCCGGTTATCATGCGGAATAGGGTGGTCTTGCCCGCGCCATTGGGGCCGATGATGCCGACGATGCCGCCGCGCGGCAGGTTGAAGCTTAAGTTGTCGATCAGCAGGCGCTCGCCGTAGCCTTTGCGCAGGTTAGTGGCCTCGACGACCAGTTCGCCGAGGCGCGGGCCGGCGGGGATGAACAGGTCTTTGGTCTCGTTGCGCGTTTGCACTTCTTGCGAGGAGAGTTCATCGAACTTGGCGAGGCGGGCCTTGCTTTTGGCGTGTCTGCCCTTGGGGTTGGAGCGCACCCATTCAAGTTCTGCCTTCATGGCGCGCTGGCGGGCAGTTTCCTGCTTTTCTTCAATCTCCAGGCGCGTGCGTTTCTGGTCTAGCCAGGTGGAATAGTTGCCCTCCCAGGGGATGCCGTGGCCGCGGTCGAGTTCCAATATCCAGCCCGCGACGTTATCGAGAAAGTAGCGGTCGTGGGTGACGGCGACTACGGTGCCGGGGTAATCGTGCAGGTAGCGCTCCAGCCAGGCGATGGATTCGGCGTCGAGGTGGTTTGTGGGCTCGTCGAGCAGCAGCATATCGGGCTTGGACAGCAGCAGCTTGCACAGCGCCACGCGGCGCCGTTCGCCGCCGGACAGTTTGCCGACGTCGGCGTCCCACGGCGGCAGGCGCAGCGCGTCGGCGGCGATGTCTAATTGACGTTCGAGTTCCCACGCGCCCGCGGCGTCAATGGCGTCTTGCAGTTTGCCTTGCTCTTCCAACAAGGTGTTCATTTCATCGTCGCCCATCGGCTCTGCGAAGCGCATGCTGATGTCGTTGAAGCGGTCTACCAGGGCCTTGGTTTCGCTGATGGCTTCTTCGACATTGCCGCGCACGTCTTTACCGGCATCGAGCTGCGGCTCCTGCGATAAGTAACCGACGCGAATGCCGGACTGCGGGCGCGCCTCGCCTAGAAAGTCTTGGTCGACACCGGCCATGATGCGCAGCAGGGTCGATTTGCCCGAGCCGTTCAGCCCCAACACGCCGATCTTGGCGCCGGGGAAAAAGGACAAGGTGATGTCTTTGAGGATTTCGCGCTTGGGCGGCACGACTTTGCTCACCCGGTTCATGGTGTAGATATATTGGGCCATTATTAAGGTTCTAGTAGCGAGTGGAGAGTGGCTAGGAATGCACAGGATTCAGCATAATCAGACTATTTTCCACTAAATCCTCGCTACTCGCCACTAGTTACTCGCAACTATATTTTAAGGCGCCTTCAATCCTTGTTTTTTTGTATCCGGCGGTTTGCGCTGTCCCAGGCTAAACAGACTGTATAGCAGATCGGTGAAAGTGCTGAGTTGTGGTGCGCGCAGAATTAGATTACGGCTAGGGAGCGGCTGTACCTCGCGCACCTCGCGTAAATGCGGGATAAAGATAGCCACCATGATGATGCGAGCTGCAGCCGATATCAGGAAGACCCAATAAAGATTGCTTGACCAGGTAATCGTGTGGCCAAAAAAAGTGGCTTGTTTTGAGAAATACAGGCCCAACAAACCGCCCAGCAGTGCTCCGAAAAATACCCCGGTATTGCTCAGTACGCTGTTGATGGCCACATACATGGCACGTCGGCCTGGCGCAACGGCGTCATAGACAAAATTACTTGCGCTCAGGCTGAAGCCCGCCCAGGTTAGACCGCTGAGCATGTGGATGGCGACGATGTACCAGTAGTGCGTGGATATCACCCATAATGCGGGGATGATGGAGATGGTGCATCCGGTCACCGTTAAAATGAGGCGGTTGCCGAAGGTGTCGCTGATGCGGCCCCAGAAGCGCAGGGCTACAAACTGCATGAGCACACTCGCTGCCGAGGCTCCGGTGAATTCCAGGTACGAAAACTGTAGATCACGCAGCATAAACACGGCGAAAAATGGTGCAGAGATGCACACGGCAAAATTCATCAACGAAAAAAATACCGAGAAGCGCACAAAACTCGACTGTTTTAGCCGCTGGAAAAAACCCTTATAGGATATGGGGTTGGCTGAGCTGGCCGGGTTGGGCGGCTCGATCATATGGCTGATGTGGTAAGCGGACATTAACCGCGCCGAGGCCGCCAGGCTAAATACAATGGCAAAGCCGATGCGGGTATCATCGGCGGCCTGAAAGTGGTTCAAGATGGCGCCGCCCGTGATCAGGGCGATAAAAGAAGCGAGATTCATGGTGGCGGTGCGGCTGGCGAAGTAACGCCCGCGCTTGCCGGCTGGCACCAGATCGCCCATCAAGCTGTTCCATACCGGGTTCGATAAGTGTCCGGCGGCATAGAACAAGATCACGCAACCGAGCAAAATGGGAACCGCGTGGGCCGGGAAAAAATACGGCAACCAGATCATCGGCCACCACATCAAGGCCTGTAATATCACCCCGGCCATGATAATACCCTTGCGCCGCCCGATGCGTTTGCCGAACCAGGCCGAGAATAATTGCGCGAAAGACCCGAGCAGCGGCGGCAATGCCGCCAATAATGCAATTTGTGTGGTAGTGGCCTTTAAAAATAGCGCATACGCGGAAAGATAGGTTTCACCGCCACCCGACATGAGCGAATAGAAAGCGCCATCGCGCACCGAGTGTTGCAGGGAGCGTTCGACGTCCGGGTCCTTGGAATAAGGTTGTGCCATTACTCTACGTTCAAAAGAAACTGCGTGATGACAAAGTGTGATGAGGTTTACAGCCGGTGGCAGGCGCGGATTAGGGGCTTACTGCTGAACGGCGCTGGGCCTATGATGCGATATTTTTGCGCAGGCGCAGTGCGGGAGCCCCATCCTCATAGAAGGCTGGGATGCGCACAGTAACACTATAACCCATCTTTTGATAAAGCCTTAGAGCCGCCTCATTATCAGGCCGTACTTCCAGCCCAATTGTTGTGCAATTTTTATTCCCGGCAGCTTGTTCCGCCGCGTTCAGCAGCGTGCGGGCGATGCCGCGTTGTTGATGTTGCGGGTGCACCACCAGGGAATACAGCCGGGCGTGCGTGCAATTGCGTCGATAAAGAACGACGATATTACCAGTAATGTCCGCCCCCTGCTGGGATACCAGCACCTCGGCATGGCCGCGCGTGAGCAGATGACGAAAACTGCGCGCCGAGAGCCGGTCACTGGGGAAATTTAATTCCAATGCGGCCAGTGCGTTAATATCGCTGAGCAAGGCGGGACGCACTAACTCTGCTGATGTGATTGATGGTTGGGCCGGCATGGCTGGTTGTTAATGGACTGCAGGGTTGGCCGAAGGCTAATTTCAGTGTTATCCCGCCAGTGTCGTTCGGGTGTTGGCCCGAACGACAGGGTGCTGATGTTTTCAGGGATTACCGGCGCCGATTTCTGCGCTAGGTCAACGCCGGTAATGGTTATTACATGTTGCCTGCGTATCGCAGGGTGAACTTCTCCCCAAACAGGGCGGGCCGGTAGCTCATTTTCACCTTGCGCAAATTCTCCAGGCCTAGATCGTCGCCCACATTGATGTGGGTGCAATCGGAGTAGGTTTTGGCGAATTCACGGAATAGGTATTGCGCCGAGCCGGGGATAGTGAAGTTGGTCTTTTCAACCAACACGCTCGCCACATCGGAGGTGATGCGCTCGCCGAAGGTGAAGCCTTCCAGGCTATCGTCGATAATCAGACACAGGCCTTGCAGTTGCAGGTAGTCATAGTGCTCCAGCGCACGGTTAATGGCCTGCCGCTCAAGCTCTACCGTAAAGAAGAAGTCGGCGAGCGAACCCTGAGTCAGATACTTAAGGCGGTTCTGCAGCCAGGTATCGACCAGCGCACGTATGCCGTCCCAGTGTTGGGGGCCTAATATCTCCATACGATGGTTCGGATAGGTGCGGCGAAACTGGTTGATCTCCCCGCGTTTGGTCTTGTAGGCGTTGCCTTTTAACTCGATAAGATCGGAGGTGAGGTAAATATAATCCGGCAGACTGCGTTCCACTAACCACTGCTCGCCGGCTGCGCCTGCGCAGCGCGTCGCCGATGCGTCACCGTGCATGTCCGGTGCTGCATTGCTGGCCGGAAACACGGTCTCTTCTTCCACGCTTAAATTCAGTACCTTGAGGAAATCGCGGTAAACGTATTCCACTTTGCCGAGATAGGGGGTGGCGTTATAGCCCATCATGATCTCGAAGCAGGATTCCAGGGCGCGCTGTTGATGCTCGGCATAGCCTATCGGCGGGAGCAGCATGGTCAAGCCTTCGCCGGTGAGGCTGAACAGGCAAAAGCAATCCTCAATGATCTGGTAGAAGCCGCTTTTCTGGAACAGCCAAATGATGTTGTTGGCAAAGGTGTAGTCGGACAGCGGCGCCTTGACGCGGTTCAAGTAGCTTTCAAACAGGGGCTTGGCGTCAATCGCAAAGGGGTATAGCCGGTAGCCCTCGATAGCGAGGTAGCGTCCGGGAAAGGCCTTGTTTACGTGAAGAGAGAGAAGATTATCGTTGACGGGTGCAGCATCAGCATGGGGGGAAGAAATTGCAGTGGTTAGGCTACTACCGGGAGGTTCGTTAAGTTGGTTTAGCATGGTTATGCCCTCATATCAGTTAAATTGTAAGTGTGTCCGCCATTAGCCAGTGGGGCCGTGCCCGAAACATGCACGATACAGGCCAAACTGGCGGTACTAAAACAAAATGACAGCCGTATGTCAATCATTAATTTGGACTTTGCCGCGGAGCGCCGGCGCGGGTTCGGGGGTGTGAGGATTCGCAGGGGTATTTTAAGAATTCAAGCGCGGCTAATGTTCGCCAATACCACACTCTTGAAGCGGGAGAGGATGACATTACGCGGAGGCTTCACGTTCTTCTCGAGGAACTCGATGATGAGCCCGGCCACATCCATACCCGCGGCCTCTTCAATGCCTTGCAGGCCGGGTGAGGAATTGACTTCCACCACCAGCGGCCCGCGCTCGGAGCGGAGGATGTCGACACCGGCGATGTTCAGGCCCATGATGCGCGCCGCGCGCACGGCGATGGCGCTCTCTTGCGCGGTGACTTCGATCTGGGTGGCGTAGCCGCCGCGGTGCAGGTTGGAACGGAACTCGCCCTCCCGGCCTTGGCGCAACATCCCGGCCACGACCTTGCCGCCGATGACGAAGCAGCGTATGTCGGCGCCGCGTGTCTCTTTGACAAATTCCTGCACCATGATATTGGCCTTGAGTCCCATAAAGGCTTCGACCACGCTGGATGCGGCTTGTTTGGTCTCGGCGAGCATCACCCCGATCCCTTGGCTGCCCTCCAGCAGTTTGATGATGACCGGCGGGCCGCCCACCATGCCGATGAGATCCTGCGCATCGGCGGGGGCATGGGCAAAGCCCGTCATTGGCAGGCCGATGCCGGTACAGGCCAGACGCTGCAGGGCGCCGAGTTTATCGCGCGAACGGTTGATGGATTCCGATTTATTGGCCGGGAACACCCCCATCATCTCGAATTGGCGCAGCACGGCGATGCCGTAAAAGGTAACCGAGGCGCCGATGCGGGGGATAACCGCGTCGAAGCCGGTGAGGTCTTCGCCTTGGTAGAGGATGGTGGGGCGCTGCGCGTTAATGCACATGTGGCAGCGTAGCGTGTCCAGGACACGTGCGCTATGGCCGCGCTGCTCGGCGGCCTCAACCAAGCGGCGCGTGGAATAAAGCCGCGCATTGCGCGACAGGATAGCGATATTCATAATCCAAATCCTTTTGGTCGTCTAGCTCGCCTGCTACTAGTGAATGCTACAGCAGGCCGCGGCGCTAGGATACAGCGTGCAATATCTAAATTTATTTAACCTTCGTCAGTCCTTATAGTTCACGACATGCGTATAAATGTAAACCCTGGGCAGGATATAAATTGGTTCTTTAAATGCGGAGTTTATCGGGTGGTGCCTTTCATTTGGCGCGGCGCACCTTACCGTCTATGCGACGCACGCCACGGCGGCGCTCAAAGGTTCTGCGCTCATGCGGCTCGTCATCCCCCTTTACCTTACCGGCGTGCCGCTTGCCCGGCGGCTTGCTGGCTAAATAGGAGCCGTCAGGGTCGATCAGCAGCCGGTTGTGCAAGGCGCTGCGCCCCAACAACATGCGGAAGGTCATGGCATCACGATTGGTCAAGGTAATCTCAATCGGCCAGGTCTGATCGCCCATGCGCACGGGAGTGCGTATGACCAGCCGGTGCTCGCGGTGCCCGCTCGAATCGCTGACCCACCGTTCACCCAGGACGTCGGCATGACAGACCAATTTTTTATCCTTGCGTTTTTGGAGGGGGTGTATCACAAAGCGCACACGCTGCTGCCCGTGCTCGGTAAATAATTTGATGTTGAAGGCATGCAAGGCGGAATTGCGCGCGCCCGTATCAATCTTCGCCTTGATGGCGCTAATCCCCAACTCCGGCAATGCCAGCCATTCCCGCCAACCGACCCAGCATCGAGGTTTTACAGGCATTGATAGCGTATCCCGGGATTGTTGTCAGTATAATGAACCGTAGTAATGACCGTCCGAAAAACATTGACCTAGCTGGCAATCAGACAGTCCTAAGGTGAATTAGTTTGCTCTCATTAAGAGGCCATTATGGAGCCAGGAAAATCGGTTTGCGTCTATATCGGCGAACAACTTGCCCAATACGGTTTTGGGCATGGTCACCCGTTTGGCGCCGACCGCATGCAGGCTTTTTGGGATGCGGCACAGCAGGCCGGATTGGATGCCAGTGTGGAGGTATGCGAGCCGGTGCTGGCCAGCCAAGAGGCTATCGAACGCTTTCACACCCACGACTATGTGGAGCGGGTGAAGCAGCAATCCGTGAGCGGGCAAGGCTACCTCGATTACGGCGATACACCGGCGTTTCCAGGCGTGTATGAAGCGGCCGCTTATGTGGTCGGCACCACGCTGGATGCCCTTGGCCGTATTATACGCGGCCAGTGCCGGCGGGCCTTTGTGCCCATTGCCGGACTGCATCACGCACGCCGCGACGGCGCCGCCGGGTTTTGCGTATTCAATGACTGCGGCGTGGCGATTGAGACCCTGCGCCAGCGATACCGTGTACAGCGTGTGGCTTACGTGGATATCGATGCTCACCACGGCGATGGCGTATTCTATGCCTTCGAACACGATCCGCAGCTTGTTATCGCCGACATACACGAGGACGGTCGTTATCTTTTCCCCGGCACGGGCACGGGGCTGGAGACCGGAAGAGGATTGGCGCAAGGCACTAAACTGAATATCGCCATGAAGCCCGGCGCTGACGATCAGGATTTTTTTGTAGCTTGGCAGCAGGTGGAGGGATTTGTTGATAAAGCCAACCCTGAGTTTATTATCCTGCAATGCGGGGCGGACAGCCTGGCCGACGATCCGATTACCCATTTGCGCTATTCCGCTGCCGCGCACGGTCATGCGGCGGCGCGTCTGCGCCAGTTGGCCGACAAACACTGCCAGGGCAGGCTGCTGGCCTTGGGCGGCGGTGGTTATAATCGAGACAATCTTGCCCAGGCTTGGACTGCGGTAGTTGCCGCGCTTGTCTAAAACCTCTTATTTTGTCATGTCTGCCCGCGCCGGAGTTTATCCCTTCGGCAGGCTTGTATGGTATTTACGGCTCATTCTTGAGAAGCTAAGAATGAGCCGGGGTGGAGGGACATCGGCTAGCCTCTGCCGCATTGCGGACAGACTCCCTGAGAATTCTCCCACCCACACCCC
>DATECT010000012.1:0-7863 GCA_035286765.1 Gammaproteobacteria bacterium | reverse complement strand
TCCTTGCGGGTTTCCAATTCGGCCAAGGTTTTCTTGGTTTCTTCTGCGTTGTCCATGGTGAGCCAGATCGGCGTCAGAATGAGCAATCCCGCAACGGATTTTGATTGGTTGTCGTTTCTGGCCTGCTGGAGGCTGCCCTGCACGGCGGCGGTTTTTGTGCTAATGGCATCCAATTCCTTTACGAGGGTGTCACAAGACAACTGAAATTCGGCACTTTGCCGATCTTCAGGAAGCAGCCGTTGCGAGGGCGCCAACGTACTCAGATCAGGCGGCAAATCCCGCGCGGGATTTGCGCAAGCGTTCAAAAGCATGCAGGATGCGAAAACTAAACTATTTAGTGAATTTGACCGCACGGCCCTTGCCCTCAAGGCTCCCCCAACTCATAAAGGAAATGCCCACATTGCCGTAGCGCACCAGAATCACGGCATCGGCGCCAAGTTTCGCGGCTTCCTCGCGCAGTTTATCGGCGACCATGTCGCGCGTGGGATCGGCATTAAAAATGGTTGTTTTATTTACAGTGGCCGTGATGTCACCGAGCGATTTGTATTTCCGGTCAGTGATATCGTTTTCGGATACGATAATGTCGCTGGTATGGGTTGGCGTAACACCCGTTGGCGTTGGTTGAGCGTTATCGACCTGTGAGGACGACCAGGTCGCGCAGCCACTAAATAAAATGGGAATCATAATCAACACAGGGAAAAGTAGGTTTTTAGTTTTTATCATGATATCTCTCCTGAACTGACTACAAATTAAAAAGAAGATGACACGTTATCAGGTAAATTCGTTAGCTAACAGTTATAACGCCGCGCATAAAGGGTGAAATCGGGCTGTGCCGCTATAGCACAGCCCCGCTAAAGCACAAGCCGACCGTTAATTTTTGGCAGCAGAAGCGCTGGAGGGTTGTGCGGCTGTGTTGTTCTGTTGGTTTTGCTGCTGCCGATCCACAGTGGTAGAGGCCCCCATTTTTACAGGAAGTTCATCCGGATAGTTATAGCCGGTGCCCTTGCTGTGGTCGATGATTGCCCCGATGCCGCCGCCAAAAATAATGTTTCCGAACATGCCGCCGGAGGCCCTGGAAACCGCCCGCAGGAAGCCATCTTGGGTGCCTTCTTTTTTGCATTCAATCATGAGATCTTCTGCGGAACGATGAACTACAATCAAGCCGGGAGATTCTACTTGCCAGGCGCCTTTATCGTTTTTCAGAGAGCAATTGGCTTTTTCGACGGCTTCACCGTTGGCGGTCTTTGTGTTGAGAGACAGTGTTTGCATCTCATCTGAAGTAATGGTGGCGCAGCCACTGGCAAGCAGGGTGAGGGCGCAAAGCATGGGCAGTGATAGTTTATTCATTATAAGAATTCCCTTGGATTAAGATGTTGAAGAAATATAGTAATTGTTCTGTATGGCATAACCATGGATGAGCTACAGGCGGCAGCCGGGTTGACTATACACTGCCCATTATTGACCGGCAAGTGATTGGAGTTGGGTTATTCCGCTATGGCCCGGCGTGCTTAAAAATAGCCAATCCATGCCCGCCCAAAGGCACTCTCACGGCGCGGCGCGTGCCACTTTGTTCAACAGTGACGTGCTGGGTATTATCAAGCAAATTCGTCAGCGTCTGTCCCACGGAGTTTAAGTTGTAATCAACCGTAATAAAATCATTCCTGGGGCTGGCATCCAGATTCAGCGTCACCAGGATTTCCGTATCGTCTAAAATGCGCGAATAGGCCAATGTGCATTTGCCATCGGCAGGGTGGCCGAAGTCGTTGCCGTTGCCGGAGATTTCACGGAAGTATTGTCTGCCGTAGCGCAAAGCCGGTTCTGATTTTCGCACCTCGGCGATTTTTGTGATGGCTTGGTAGATGGGATGCTCAGAATTGAAAAAATGCTGGCCGATGCTGTCAAACGCCCCCCACTGGCCGCCGAACATGCACTCGCGCACATAGCGGTCATTGTCGCCGCCGCCATCAAAGCCTTGTTCGGTGCCGTAGTAGATGCAGGGCACGCCGCGGCTGGTGAGTAGATAGCCGATAGCGAGTATGGCCTGGGCGGGAAAGGGGTTGTTGTGCAAGAAGCGTTTGTAGGGTCGCGCCATTTGGTCGTGGTTGTCGACGAAGGTGACGAAATACTGGCCCGCCGCGCCGTGATCGGCGTAGAGGGTATTGAAGCGCTCGTAGCGCTCGCGCAGGCAAGCCGGATTGGCTAAGCCCTTGATGGCCTCTTCCAAAACGAAATACAATGGAAAATCCAGGCAGGCATCGAGCGAGGGAAAGCGCTCGGTGGTGCCTTCGATGCGGCTGTTGCGCCCGATATATTTTTCCAGCGTGGCATCGTCCGCGACTATTTCGCCGAAGATAAAAAAGTTTTGTTTGCCGATGCGTTGCGCATACTCGCGCAGGGCGTTGCAAAAAATCGCCGTGGCGCTGCCCTCGATGTGTTTTACCGTATCGATGCGAAAGCCGTCGATATCGGCAAAGGTGATCCAGTATTTATGAATCTTGATAAGCGCATCCAGTACCCGCGCCTGATTGATCTCGAGTTCCTTTAGGCTCAAGAAGTCGCCGTTGACGGCCTCGTCGGGATCGTACCAATTGCGTATCGCGCCGCGCCGCTTGTAACATAGGGGGCGCTGCAATTCCTTGGGCCACACGGCATCGTCCATTTTCAGGCCGGGCGTGGGATCGGCCTCGCGCCAAAAGCCGAACTCGAATGGACCGTCCGCGTCTTTCCAATAGTAGTAGGGATGATCGCCCGGATAGGCCCAGTTATCGCCGGTGTGATTGATGATGATGTCGAGGATCACATACAGGCCCTTGGCGTGTGCGCGCTTCACCAAAGATTGCAGGTCTTCCTTGCTGCCGAAGCGCGGATCGACTTGCAAAAAGTCCTGAATGCCATAGCCGTGATAGCTGTCATTGAGTTCCCGGCGATTTTTAAGCACCGGGCTCAGCCAGATGGCATTCGCGCCCAAACCTTTGATGTAATCCAGGCGGCGGGTAATACCCTTTAAGTTGCCGCCTTGAAATAGCCTGCCTTGCTCAGGATCGCGTGTTGTTAGTGTGGTGGCCGGGTCGTAGGCGGGTATGCCGGCACGGGCGTTGTTGAAGCGGTCTACCAATAAAAAATAGATGAATAAATCGCGCCAATCCTTCGGCGAGGGAAAAACTTTTGGCTGCGGCGTGAAATCCAATTCTGTTACGGATGTAATCGGGTCTGCCATATTGGGCCTCCGTGCCTGAATAATCGCGTTGCTGGTAACTCTGTTTTGCGCGTAGGGATGGAAACGGTGTGCTTTAGCCAGCCTTTTGCACGATTAACTGATAAAATAGCCGAAAATACTGTTAGCCGAAGCGTAGACCAAACGCGTCTGCCTGACCAGCCCTGGACTGGCTAAGCCAGGCAAACAGGATTACACTTTTGCACCCTTGAAATAGTTGAGTTCCAGCATGCTACACCCAGAAAAATTCGATGTAATCGTAATTGGCGGCGGCCATGCGGGCACGGAGGCGGCACTGGCCGCTGCGCGCATGGGTGCGCGCACGCTGTTGCTCACGCAAAGCATCGAGACGCTCGGCCAGATGAGTTGTAATCCCTCGATTGGCGGCATCGGCAAAGGTCATTTAGTAAAAGAGATCGACGCGCTCGGCGGTCTGATGGCGCGCGCCACCGATCAGGCGGGTATTCAATTTCGCACGTTGAACGCCAGCAAAGGCCCGGCGGTGCGCGCCACGCGCGCGCAGGCGGACCGGGTGTTGTATCGTGCCGCAGTGCGTGCGGCCATTGAGGCACAGCCGAATCTCTCATTATTCCAACAGTCCGTCGATGATTTAATAGTTGAAGGCGAACGCGTGACGGGCGTGGTCACGCAGATGGGGTTGAAATTCCGCGCGCGTGCCGTGGTGATGACGGTCGGCACGTTTTTGGGCGGCCTTATTCATATCGGCCTGTCGAATTATCAAGGTGGGCGCGCAGGCGACCCGCCCGCCAACGCACTCTCCATGCGGTTGCGCGAACTGCCGTTGCGCGTGGGGCGGCTCAAGACCGGCACGCCGCCGCGCATCGACGGACGCACCATTGATTACGCGCAGTTACAAGCACAACCGGGCGACGATCCGACGCCGGTGTTTTCGTTTATGGGCCACGGTGCCGAGCACCCGCGCCAGGTGCCGTGTCACATCACCCACACCAACGAGCGCACCCACGAGATTATCCGCAAGGGCTTGGACCGCTCGCCGATGTACACCGGCGTGATCGAGGGCGTGGGGCCGCGCTATTGCCCGTCGGTGGAAGACAAGGTGATGCGCTTCGCCGACAAGACCTCGCACCAAATCTTCGTCGAGCCCGAAGGGCTGAACACCACCGAAGTGTATCCTAACGGCATTTCTACCAGTCTGCCGTTCGATGTGCAGTGGGATCTGGTGCGCTCCATCGCAGGCTTCGAAAACGCGCATATCCTGCGCCCCGGTTACGCCATCGAATACGACTATTTCGACCCGCGTGATTTGCAGCCCTCGCTGGAGACCAAGCCGCTGGCCGGGCTGTTCTTCGCGGGCCAGATCAACGGCACCACCGGCTACGAAGAGGCCGCCGCGCAGGGACTCATCGCCGGCATCAATGCCGCGCTGCAAGCACAAAATAAAGAACCCTGGTGCCCGCGCCGCGATGAGGCCTACGTCGGTGTGCTGATCGACGACCTCATCACGCGCGGCACCAGCGAACCTTACCGCATGTTTACCAGCCGTGCCGAATACCGTCTATTGCTGCGCGAAGACAATGCCGATCTGCGCCTCACGCCCAAGGGCCGTGAGTTGGGCATCGTCGATGATGCCCGCTGGCAGGCCTTCGAGGCCAAGCGCGAGGCCATCGAGCGCGAGCAGCAACGCCTGCGCTCGACCTGGCTGCGTCCGGAAAGTGTGCCGCAGGCCGATGCCGAGCGCGTGCTCGGCCAGGCGCTCACGCACGAATACAACTTGATGGATTTGCTACGCCGCCCGGAAGTCACTTACCAATCATTGCTGAGCTTGCCCGGCGCCGGCGTGCCTGTGGCCGACCCGCTAGTCGCGGAACAAGTCGAGACGCAGGCCAAATACACCGGCTACATCGAGCGCCAGACGCAAGAAATCGAAAAACAACGCCGTAACGAAGAGACCGCCCTACCGCGCGACCTCGACTACGGCAACGTGCGTGGCCTCTCCAAGGAAGTGCAGCAAAAACTGACCAGCCACAAACCCACGACTCTAGGCCAGGCCGGACGCATTGCGGGGGTCACGCCTGCCGCCCTATCGCTGTTGCTGGTGCACCTTAAAAGTGCTCGCAGGTAGATAAGGCTGTACTAAGCGTCGGGCCATACGCACCAAATCGTGTAGGAGTCCATCTTCGATAAATACAGCATCGGTAGCGTGCGCTGCGCGCACGAAATAATCCTGAATTACAAGGGCTGGATTCCGGGCCTACGCTACACTTGGCCCGGAATGAATGACGACACATCAGATCGCCCCCAAGAATCGTGCGCGCAGCGCACGCTACTGAGACTATCGGTTAGAGAGCCTAATTGTTATGTCTAACCACTTCCCCAGCCCCCTCCACCTCATCCTGCATACCGGCCTGGAGGAAATGGGCTTCATGTTCCCGGAGCAGACCGAGCAACGCCTGCTGGATTACATCTCCTTACTCTCCAAGTGGAACGAGACCTATAATCTCACCGCTGTGCGCGAGCC
This sequence comes from Gammaproteobacteria bacterium, assembly GCA_035286765.1. GTDB lineage: Bacteria > Pseudomonadota > Gammaproteobacteria > SURF-13 > SURF-13 > DATECT01. The sequence continues at coordinate 2,149 of DATECT010000012.1, read as the reverse complement.
TATACAGATGATCACGCACCATATTTTGGATAGCCTCTCCATCCGTCCTTACCTAATAGGCCCCAATATTCTCGACATCGGCACCGGGGCCGGGCTGCCCGGTATTCCGCTGGCCATTGCCCGCCCGCAGTATCAATTCACCCTATTGGATAGCAACGCCAAAAAGACCCGCTTTGTGATCCAGGCCAAGGCCGAGCTGGGGCTGGACAACGTCGACGTGGTCAATCAGCGGGTGGAAAAGTACCTGCCCGCGCAGAAATTCGCTACACTGGTCACCCGCGCCTTTGCCAGCCTGGCCGAGATAGCGGCGTCCACCGGGCACTTACTGGCCGATGACGGTGAATTGCTGGCGATGAAGGGCCATTATCCCGAGGACGAGCTGGAGCAGGTCACCGAACCCTATAAGGTGTTGGAGGTGCTTGAACTGGTCGTCCCCGGCCTGGGTGAGCGGCGCCACTTGGTGCGGATTGGCAAAGTGCCTGGTTGAGAAAAATATTTTCAAATTCCTTCGACAAACTCAGGGCGAACAGAGCTTAAGGCAACCGCCGTTGCGAAAGGCTATAGCAATCGAACACAGGCAGCTTTAATGAGTAAAATCATTGCATTAGCCAACCAAAAGGGCGGCGTCGGCAAGACCACCACGGCCATCAACCTCGCCGCCTCGCTCGCCGCGTGCGGCCGCCGCGCGCTGCTGATCGACCTCGACCCGCAAGGCAACGCCACCATGGGCAGCGGCATCGACAAAAATGCCGTGGAGGGTTCCAGCTATGAAGTGCTCACCGGCCAAGCCTCGGTGGCCGCTACCGCCGTCGAGACCCGCGTAAAACGCTTCTTCGTGCTGCCTAGTAACTCCGATTTAACGGCGGCGGAAGTCGAGTTGATGGAACTGCCGGAGCGCGAGTTCCGCTTGCGCCAGGCCTTAGCGCCGGTGGACGATCACTACGATTACATCCTCATCGATTGCCCGCCCGCGCTGAACATGCTCACCGTTAATGCCTTGGTGGCCGCGCACTCAGTTATCATCCCCATGCAGTGCGAATACTACGCGCTGGAGGGGCTTTCCGCGCTGCTCGCCACCATCGAAAAAATCCGCGAGGCGCATAATCCAACGCTGGCCATCGAGGGTCTGCTGCTCACCATGTTCGACCCGCGCAACAACCTCGCCAACGAGGTCGCGGCGCAACTTGCGCAGCACTTTGGCGACAAGGTCTATCGCACGGTGATCCCCCGCAACGTGCGCCTGGCCGAGGCGCCCAGCCACGGCTTGCCCGCCTTGGCGTACGATAGAGCCTCGCGCGGCGCGCTGGCCTATCTCGCGCTCGCGGGCGAGATCGTCAGGAAAGATGGAGGGCTGCGCGGAGCCGCGCCGGGAGACGGCCTGGGGCAGCCGGGTGCGGATGGCCCAGCAAGCGAACAAAATCCTATTGATGAAAATGCAGCGAAGGGGGTAGTGAGTGGCAGTTAAAAAACGAGGCCTAGGCCGTGGCCTAGAGGCCCTGCTAACCAGCAGCCGCAGCGCAACAAGCAAAACCAACGGTGACGGCGAATTGCGCAGGCTACCGCTGGATGTGATCCAGCGCGGGCGCTACCAGCCGCGCATCAACATGCGCACCGAGAGCCTGGAAGACCTGGCAAATTCCATCCGCGCGCAGGGCGTGGTGCAGCCGATTGTGGTGCGCCCGCTCGCCGTGCCGGGCCAATATGAGATTATCGCCGGCGAGCGCCGCTGGCGGGCTGCGCAACTTGCGGGCCTGCAAGAAATCCCCGCCGTAATACGCATCGTGCCCGATCAGGCCGCCATTGCCATGGCCTTGATCGAAAACATCCAGCGCGCCGAACTCAATCCGCTGGAAGAAGCGGTCGCCCTGCAGCGCCTCATCAACGAATTCGATATGACCCACCAGCTTGTCGCCGAAGAGGTGGGCCGCTCGCGCGCCGCCGTCTCCAATTTGTTGCGCCTGCTCGCACTCAATGAAGATGTTAAGCGCCTGCTCGAAGAAGGCAAACTGGAAATGGGCCATGCCCGTGCGTTGCTGGGATTAGAGGGCGAGCCGCAAAGCACGGCGGCACGCATGGTCGTCGCAAAATCGCTCACCGTGCGCGAAACCGAGCAATTGGTCGCGCGCTTGCAGGCGCCGGCGAGCGCCCG
>DATECT010000011.1:0-2552 GCA_035286765.1 Gammaproteobacteria bacterium | reverse complement strand
TCTGGGTCAGGCCACTGCCCGCCAGTAATGCCAGGATAATGGCCAGCGCCAGGAACAATTCCCAATGATTGATTATAAAGGTGCCAAGCTGTTGCATGTGCGCTAGTTCTTTGTCTATTTAAGTGATCGGTCGAGCTGTTTTAAGGACGGCGCGCGTTGCCAAAGAGACCTAAAGTCCCTACCCGCCTCGTCTAAACTCCTGTTAAACGGGAATGTCATACTGAGGATACGGTGTGGGGCGTTCATGATGCACCTCCGTGTGCATCACCCTACGGGCCGCCTTACGGCGGTGCGATTCGGCCATCCTGCCGAATCGTCGGCGGCGGGACAACGCCGCCTCTTGTTCACGCTGCGCTATCCCTGCTCCGCGTGAACTACGGCCCCGCTCCCGGCGGGGCGTTAAGCGGCGGGGCAACGCCGCTTAACCTTTATCGAGTCAAGCTTATCGTTATATAATAAAGCATTATTTAAATAAAAGGCATTTTATACTACCCCTATTTCTTGCCTGCTATTCTGGTAACCCCCTTAACCCCCCTAAAGCCGGGTTTTAAAAATTTCTAGGAATAACGGAAAATTATGCGGTTAACCCATAGACCCATGGTCCTGATTGTCTTGGACGGTTGGGGACACAGTGAAAATACCACCGGCAACGCCATCCACAGCGCCCACAAACCGGTGTGGGACAGGCTCTGCAAGGACTATCCGCACACCCTGATCAATACCTCGGGCGCCCATGTCGGCCTACCGGATGATCAGATGGGTAACTCCGAAGTAGGGCATCTCAATTTGGGCGCGGGCCGCGTGGTCTATCAGGAATTTACCCGCATCAGCCGCGCCATTCGCACCGGCTCGTTTTTCAGCAACGCCACGCTCACCGGGGCCGTCGACAAGGCCGTGAGCAGCGGTAAGGCCTTGCATATCCTCGGCCTGCTCTCGCCGGGCGGCGTGCACAGCCACGAGGAGCATATTCTTGCAATGGTGGAATTGGCCGCCCAGCGCGGCGCGGAGCGCCTGTATCTGCACGCCTTCCTGGATGGGCGCGACACGCCGCCGAAAAGCGCCACCGAATCGATCAAGACCATGCAGAATAAGTTTGATCAGCTAGGCAAGGGCCGCTTCGCCTCGCTCATTGGCCGTTACTATGCGATGGACCGCGATCACCGTTGGCCGCGCATTCAACGCGCCTACGACCTCATCACCCAAGGCAAGGCTGAATTTCAAGCGCCCGACGCGGGCAGCGCGCTGGCCCAGGCCTATGCGCGCGGCGAGTCCGATGAGTTCCTGCAGGCCACCGCGATCGTACGCGCCGGACAACAGCCGGTGCGCGTCGAAGACGGCGATGTCATCCTGTTCATGAATTTCCGCTCCGACCGCGCACGCCAAATTACCCGCGCGCTTATCGAACCCGACTTCGATGGCTTCCCGCGTGAGGTTACCCCCAAACTCGGCAGTTTTGTAACGCTGACGGAATACAGTGAGGATTTTTCCATGCCGGTCGCCTTTCCGCCGGAACGCCTGCACAATGTGTTTGGCGCCTATATCGCGCACCAGGGTTTGCGCCAATTGCGCATCGCCGAAACCGAAAAATACGCGCACGTGACCTTTTTCTTTAACGGCGGCGAGGAACAACCGTTCGAAGGTGAAGACCGTATTTTGATTCCGTCGCCGAATGTCGCCACCTACGACCTGCTGCCGCAGATGAGCGCCCCCAAGGTCACCGATGAGCTGGTGCAGGCCATCGAGAGCGGTAAATACGATGCCATTATCTGCAACCTGGCCAATCCGGACATGGTCGGCCACACCGGCAACTTTGAGGCCGCGGTAAAGGCCATCGAGGCCATTGATGCCTGTCTCGGGCGCGTGGTGCAGACCCTGCGCAAGGTAGGAGGCGAGCTGCTGATTACCGCCGACCACGGCAATGCCGAACAAATGTGCGGCGAAGGCGAAGGCATTGGGCAGGCGCATACCGCGCACACCGTGAATCCGGTGCCGTTTATTTACGTGGGCCGCCCCGCTAGCGTGACCGGGTACGGGGGAACCTTGGCCGATGTGGCGCCGACCATGCTATATCTGATGGGCTTGGATATCCCGCAGGAGATGAGCGGAGACACCTTGGTGGAGCTTGTCCATTAACGGCAGATACCAGGGAAAAGATACAGGATACAAGTATAAAATCAGACTTGTATCTCTGCTCCGCTACCTGCTGCTCGGTACGCTTGCCGCCTTGGTACAAGCAAGCACAGCTACCGCTAACGACTCAGCAGACTACCAAACCAAGGCCGCCAAACTTGAGCAATTGCGCAACCAAATCGAGGCGCTGCGCACCGAACTGAATCAAGCCCAGGGACAGCAGGGCGAGTTGCACAATCAATTGCGCAACACCGAGCAGGCCATCGGCAAGCTCACCCAAGGTTTGCGTGAGCGCACCGCTCAACTACACATTCAAACTCAAAAACTCGCCGAGTTGCAGGCCAGCCGCCAAACACAACAAGCGGCCCTCGTCGCGCAGCGCCGGGCGCTCGCCGAACAGTTGCGCGCGGCCTATATGACAG
>DATECT010000010.1:0-3994 GCA_035286765.1 Gammaproteobacteria bacterium | reverse complement strand
GTCGAGCAGGTTTTTACCTTGAAATAAAACTTCACCGCCGGTGACGGTATAAGACGGATGACCGGCGAGCACCTTGGCGAAGGTGCTCTTGCCCGAACCATTCGGGCCCATGATGGCATGTACTTCACCTGCGCGCACGGTTAGGCTAATCCCCTTCAGGATATCGATGCCTGCAACAGAGGCGGACAAATTACGCACCTCTAATAGGGTTTTGCTGTTTGGAATAATCATCAGACGTCCTGTTGGTTTATCTTTCATGTTTGATCTTTGCCATCCCTCGGCAACTGCTCCTGCGTTACTCTCGGCAATTGCTCCTGCATTGCTCTACCTCCTGTGTCCCTACAGTCGTACCTCCTGCGCCCTCCATGGATGGAGTAGTGCCGTGAGAGGGCAGGAAGCCCGTAGCGGCCATCCATGCAGTCGTGGCATGGTGTTCATGATGCACATCCATGTGCACCACCCTGCGGGCCGCTTGCAGCGGTGCCGTTTGGCTTTCCTGCCAAACGGTCGCCGCCTTCGGCGGCTCTTTAACTTGTATGGTCTGATGCGTTAGTAAGCAGCACCTTTGCCATCCTCGGCAACTGCTCCCTGCGTTGCTCTACCTCCTGCATCCATGCAGTCGTGGAGCAACTTCAGTTATCTACTAACCCCCGGCCAGTACATCCCTGTACTGGCGTTCGCCGCCTTCGGCGGCTCACCCAACGCTATTTTCTAGTTTAAGCCCCAGCAACTTGGTTGCCTCCACCGCGAATTCCATCGGCAATTGCGTGAAGACGTCTTTACAGAAGCCGTTAATAATCATGGCGATCGCCTCTTCGGTGCCGATGCCGCGCTGCGCGAAATAAAACAACTGATCCTCACCGATCTTCGAGGTAGAGGCCTCGTGCTCGACCTGGGCCGTGCTGTTCTGCACCTGAATATACGGGAAGGTGTTCGCGCCGGACTGCGAGCCGATCAGCATCGAGTCGCACTGCGAATAATTGCGTGCGCCTTCGGCCTTGGGGCTGATCTTGACCAAGCCCCGATAGCTATTGTTGGAGTGTCCGGCAGAGATGCCCTTGCTCACGATGCGGCTGCGCGTGTTCTTGCCGATGTGGATCATCTTGGTGCCGGTATCGGCCTGCTGCTTGTGGTTGGTAAGCGCGACCGAATAGAACTCGCCGCTGGAATTATCGCCCAGCAGTATGCAACTTGGATATTTCCAGGTAATGGCAGAGCCGGTCTCCACTTGCGTCCAGGAGATCTTGGAATTCACGCCCTTGCACAGGCCGCGCTTGGTGACAAAATTATAAATACCGCCACGGCCTTCCTCGTCGCCGGCGTACCAGTTTTGCACCGTGGAGTATTTGATCTCGGCGTTATCTAGTGTGACGAGTTCGACCACGGCGGCGTGCAACTGATTAGTGTCGAACTTGGGCGCGGTGCAGCCTTCCAGATAGCTCACGTGGCTGCCCGGCTCGGCGATGATGAGTGTGCGCTCAAACTGCCCAGACTCTTCGGTATTGATGCGGAAATAGGTGCTCAACTCCATCGGGCATTTAGTGTCTTTGGGGATGTACACGAACGAGCCGTCAGTGAACACCGCTGAATTGAGCGCCGCATAAAAATTATCGCCGCTCGGCACCACGCTGCCCAAATATTGCTTTACTAATTCAGGATGGTTTTGTACCGCCTCGGAGAACGAGCAGAAAATAATGCCGACTTCGGCGAGCTTGGCCTTATAGGTGGTAGCCACCGACACACTGTCGAATACCACGTCCACCGCCACGCCGGCGAGGGCCTTGCGCTCGTGCATCGGCACGCCCAGTTTTTCAAAGGTGCGCAGTAATTCCGGATCAACCTCATCCATGCTGGCCAGTTTTTTCTTGGGTCTGGGTGCGGAGTAGTAGCTGATGTTTTGGAAATCGATCTTGGGGTAATGCACGTTCGGCCAGGTTGGCTCTTTCATGGTCAGCCAATGGCGATAGGCCTGCAGGCGAAATTCCAGCAGCCAGTCGGGCTCGTTTTTCTTGGTGGAAATGAGCCGAATCACGTCCTCGTTCAAGCCCTTGGGCAAAACGTCGGACTCGATTTCCGTCTTGAAACCGTGTTTGTAGGGCTGGTTGACCAGCGACTGAAGCGTCGAGGCGCTCATAAAAGGAATACCCTTACAATTCCTGAGTGTTTTAGTAGGTTATTAGTCTAGGGAACTTGAGTATTTTAGTCAAGTATTTAGCCGGGTTTGGGCCGCTTGCAGTTGCAGGCAAATGGGGGATTTTACCTGTGTAGGCGGCACAATGGTAGAATGCCGCGCCTAGTCCCTAAGCCTTTGGAGTGTAGTGTGAATTACCGCAAAATCGCCGTTCCCGCGCAGGGCGAGCGCATTATCGTCAATAAAGACCATACGCTCACCGTCCCGAACCACCCGATTATCCCCTTTATCGAGGGTGATGGCATCGGCGTGGATATTACCCCGGTAATGCGTCGCGTGGTGGATGCCGCCGTGCATAAGGCTTACGGCGGTGAAAAGACGATCGCGTGGATGGAAGTCTATGCCGGGGAAAAGGCCGTGGCGACCTACGGTAATGATACCTGGCTGCCGGACGAGACGCTGCAAGCCGTGCGCGAGTTTGTGGTCTCCATCAAAGGCCCGCTGACCACGCCGGTGGGTGGGGGAATGCGCTCGCTCAATGTCACGATGCGCCAAGAGTTAGACCTTTATGTTTGCTTGCGCCCGGTGCGTTATTACACCGGCACGCCCAGCCCGCTCAAAAGCCCGGAAAAGACCGACATGGTGATTTTCCGTGAAAATTCAGAAGACATCTATGCCGGCATCGAGTGGGCGGCGGGCACGCCGGAGGTGGAGAAGCTGATCAATTTTCTGCAAACAGACATGGGCGTAAAGAAAATTCGCTTCCCGGCCAGCTCCAGCATCGGTATCAAGCCGGTGTCGCGCGAAGGCACCGAGCGTTTGGTGCGCAAGGCCCTGCAATATGCCATCGATAATAACCGCGACTCGGTGACCCTGGTGCACAAGGGCAACATCATGAAATTCACCGAGGGCGGTTTTAGAAATTGGGGCTATGAGTTGGCCAAGCGCGAATTCGGCGCCGTGGAAATTGATAAGGGTCCGTGGTGCCGTATGAAAAATCCCAAGACCGGCCAAGACATCGTCATCAAGGACGTGATCGCCGATGCCTTCTTGCAGGAAATCTTGCTGCGCCCGGAAGAATTCAGCGTGATCGCCACGTTGAATTTAAACGGCGACTATATCTCCGATGCCCTGGCCGCGCAGGTCGGCGGCATCGGCATGGCGCCGGGCGCCAATTTATCCGACACCGTGGCCATGTTCGAAGCCACCCACGGCACGGCGCCCAAGTATGCCGGTAAAAACGAACTCAACCCTGCCTCGATTATTCTCTCTGCGGAGATGATGCTGCGCCATCTAGGGTGGATAGAAGCGGCGGATTTGGTCGTCAAAGGTGTTTCCGGCGCCATCGCGGCCAAGACCGTAACCGTAGACTTGGAGCGTTTAATGCCGGGGGCGCAGCGGGTGAGCAGTTCGGGGTTTGGTGAAGCGGTGATCGGGAATATGTAAGGCGTTTTGTTGCGCTCCATTTTTACCAGAGACTATTTTTTAGAGACAGTTTTAGAGGTCTTAACACGAGACGCAGCGATTTTCTTAGTAGTTTTCCTGCGTGGAGCAAACAATGTTGCATCCACGATTACGCCTTTAGTTCCTTCTTCGGCGCGTCTGATGCCTATACTTGTAACGCCAACCATTGCTGTCGGAAATAATTCGTCATCGCTAGGGCCTGCCGTAATAGCGTTAAAACCAAACTGTACGATAAGCGCCCATTTACCCTCGGTGATGCCTTTCTTTACCAACAAGGCTTCAATGACTTGCCGATGCGAAAAGGTAAACTCTATGTTATCGGCCATTTGGGATTCCTCAGTGAGTGAGTCTCATAGATTTTTTGCTGGTAGACAATATGTGATACGGAGTGTTGGTTGT
>DATECT010000009.1:0-5829 GCA_035286765.1 Gammaproteobacteria bacterium | reverse complement strand
CCCAGCCGACATCGGCGGGGCACCAAAATATATCCTGGTCTTGGATATCAAACACCCACTGCATGGTGACGATGCTGCCTAGCAGATAACCGGCGCTGGAATGCTGGATGCCCTTGGGCTTGCCGGTGGAGCCGGAGGTGTAGAGTAGATATAACGGATGCTCGCTATCCACCCATTCCGGTTCGCACTGGTCGTCCATGCCGCGCACGGCGTCGGACCACCACACATCGCGGCCGTCTTGCATGAAGACTTCGTGATTGCTGCGCTGCAACACGATGACGGTTTCAATGGTGGCGCAACCTTTATCGAGTGCCTTATCGCTGATGGCCTTGAGTTCGATGATCTTGCCGCCGCGGGTGCCACCGTCGGCGGTGATCAGCAACTTGGCGCCGGCATCTTCGATGCGGTCTTTGAGCGATTCCACCGAGAAACCGCCAAATACCACGGAGTGAATGGCGCCGATACGCGCGCAGGCCTGCATGGCAATGACCGCCTCGGGGACCATGGGCATATAGATCACTACGCGGTCGTCTTTATGGATGCCTTTAGACTTTAAGGCATTGGCAAAACGGCATACCTCGCGCTGCAATTCGGCATAGGTGATATGGCGGATGTCGCCTTTCTCGCCCTCAAAGATGATAGCGGTTTTATTGGCCTTGCCGGCTAAGTGGCGATCAAGACAATTGTAGGAGACATTGAGTAGGCCATCGCTAAACCAACGAAAATTCGGCGCATCTTTGCTATCGAGTACGGTCTGAAAGGGCTTTTTCCAGGTGATTTCATTGCGGGCTAAGGTGGCCCAGAATTTTTCGTAATCGGCAGAGGCTTGACTATATAATGCTTGCAGCTCGTCCCTGTTTTTGATGCGGGCGTTTTTGCTGAACGACGCCGCCGGCGGGAATAGCCGGTCTTCCTGCAAAATCGATTCGATGTTGACTGTGCTCATGCTAGATTTTCCTTATACGCTCTCCGTCGTGTAGGGTGGGCACCGGTTATGTGCCCACAGGCTTCGGTCAAATTTAGAACACGTGGGCAAATAAAAACCGTTTGCCCACCCTACAGTGGCTTATGAGTGGACTATGTTATACGCTTTCAATTAGTTCACTTTTTTATCATCTTTATCAACATAGGCGTCTCTAAAAATCCTTATCCATCTATCCCTTTTCTCTACTGATAGCTCTTTAACTTTTCCCATATAGGCAATACGATGAATACCATCGAAACCTTGCATTAGGCGGGCTATCTCATGGTGATTTACTTGGTCAGGACATTCATTAGTACGCCACTCATATAAAACATTTTGAGCATCCTCGCCAATAATTCTCCAGAAGACATTGGGGCATCTTTTTATCATGAGAGTCTGTGCTTGCTTCATGATGGAGTGAGGAGTTTGCTCGACCGCTCCTAGGTACTGAATAGTAAGCTTTTCAGTCCAATTTTCAGGTTTTTGGTCTTTAGGGATATATTCAACTAGCCCTGGGGTATTTGGGGCTGGTAAATCCATCAGGAGGCTTGGCACTATAATAGGCGGCAGCATGAATGCGACAAAGGCTGGAACATCAGGGCCCGTACTGTAGCCTTGGATATGGGATACTTGCCATGTAGTGTCAACAGGCATGATTACCGCTTCAGGAATTGATTGGCAGCCATACAGTAGTGTTATGCCGCAAAAGTAGAGTATGTGTTTCCTCATTCCGCCCCCGGATTATACTTGGTCGCTTTTAATTTCGTATTAAACACATAGATATTCAGCCCTGTTGCTGCCTTGACAAACTACGTCATTCCCATAATGTTGTAGCCGCTATCCACATAGACGATTTCGCCGGTAATGCCCGCTGCTAAGTCGGAGCATAAGAAGGCAGCGGCGTTACCCACGTCTTCGATGCTGACATTGCGGCGTAGCGGCGCGTTCTTTTCAACATGATCCAGTATCTGCCGGAAGCCACTGATACCGCTGGCGGCGAGGGTCTTGATCGGCCCGGCGGAGACGGCGTTCACGCGGATACCTTCCGGTCCGAGACTTTGCGCCATGTAACGCACGTTCGCTTCCAGGCTGGCCTTGGCCAGGCCCATGACATTGTAATTGGGCATGGCCCGCTCGGCGCCTAAATAGCTCAAGGTCAGCAATGCGCCGTTGCGGCCTTGCATCATATTGCGTCCGGCCTTGGCCAACGCCGTGAAGCTATAGGAGCTGATGTCGTGGGCAATTCTGAAGCCTTCGCGCGTCACCGCATCGAGATAGGAGCCCTCCAGTTGCTCGCGCGGGGCGAAGGCCACCGAGTGGATGATGATATCGACGTGATCCCAGAAGTCATCCAGGCGCTCAAACACGGTCTCAATCTGGACATCGTCACTTACGTCACAGGGTATGGTGATATTTGATCCGCACTTGGCGGCCATCTCCTCAACCCGGTCTTGCAGCTTGTCATTTTGATAGGTGAAGGCGAGCTCCGCGCCTTCGCGCTGCATGGCCTGCGCAATGCCCCAGGCGATGGAGCGGGTGCTGGCTAGGCCGACGATGAGGGCGCGCTTGTCACTTAAAAATCCCATCTTGTTGTCCTTGTATGATGCCGGCGGCATGCCGGTGGAAGTTGTTAGGCGCTACAGTATCTAAAACCGGCTCCCCTGCAAAGAGTTTTGGGTGCTATAATTCTAAATATTAACGGTATTGCGGCTCTTCGCGCTGTCAGCCAAGATTACGCGGGCGAGGCTGTTCCATCATTTGCTGGGCGGTGTGTTCCTGACATTGTCTACTCTTTCCATCCTTAGAGTCATCCGCTATGCATTATTGTGCATGCTCTGCGTGCCGCTTAGCGGCTGTGACCAGCCTTGGAATAATCCCTATCCGGCGGCGGAAGAGGGAAAGAATATTCTTTACTCCTCATTCGATCAGCGGCCCAAGCACCTTGATCCGGCGCAGTCCTATTCCGAGAACGAGTATCTCTTCATCGCGCAAATTTATGAACCGCCTTTTCAGTATCATTATCTAACGCGGCCTTATACGCTGATACCGTCTGCTGCTACGGAGGTGCCGAAGGCGGTTTATCAGGATGCAAACGGGCAAGCGCTGCCCGACAATGCCGCAGTTAAGGATATTGCCTACAGTATCTATACCATTCACATTAAGCCCGGCATTCGCTACCAGCCGCACCCGGCCTTTGCCCAAGATGAGGCCGGGCGTTACCGCTATCAGGCACTGACCGCCAATGATTTGCGCAAGATCGATACACTGGCCGACTTCACTTACACCGGCACCCGCGAGCTTACCGCAGACGATTACGTGTATCAAATAAAGCGCCTGGCGCACCCGCGTCTGCAATCACCCATATTAGGGATTATGACGGAATACATCGTCGGCCTCAAAGACTACGCGGCCACTTTAGCGAAGGCCTACAATGACCTTGCCAAGCAGGGCAGGCGCGGGGCCTATCTCGATCTTGGCCAGCATCCTTTAGAGGGCGCCGCTGTTATTGATCGCTACACCTACCAGATTAAGGTGCGCGGCAAGTACCCGCAATTACTCTATTGGCTGGCCATGCCGTTTTTCGCGCCGGTGCCGCCCGAGGCGGACCGCTTCTATTCTCAGCCCGGCATGGAGGAAAAGAATCTCACCTTGGATTGGTATCCGGTGGGCACCGGCCCGTATATGCTCACCGTGAATAACCCCAACCGTCAGATGGTCTTGGAGCGCAATCCCTATTTTCACGGTGAACTTTACCCGATTGATGGCGAGTCCGGTGACGACAAGCTCGGCTTGTTGAAGGACGCAGACAAGCCTATGCCGTTTATCGACAAGGCGGTGTATAGCCTGGAGAAAGAAGGCATTCCCTATTGGAATAAATTTCTGCAGGGCTATTACGATGCCTCCGGCATCAGTTCGGACAGTTTCGATCAGGCGATCCGCATGGGCACGCAAGGCGATGCAACGCTCAGCGAGGATATGCAGGACAAGGGTATCCGGCTGATCACCAGCGTGGCCACCTCCACCTCCTACTTCGGGTTTAACATGCTCGATCCGGTGGTCGGCGGCTATGACGAGCGGGCGCGCAAGCTAAGACTGGCCATCGCCATCGTCATCGATTTCGAAGAGATGATCTCCATTTTCCGCAACGGACGCGGCATTGCCGCGCATGGGCCGATCCCGCCCGGCATCTTCGGCACCGTGGAAGGGCGCGCGGGCATCAATCCCTACGCCTATGACTGGGTAAACGGCAAGCCGCAACGCAAATCTATTGAAGAGGCACGCCGCTTGCTCGCCGAGGCGGGTTATCCGAATGGCCGCGATGAAAAGACCGGCGCCCCCTTGCTGCTTAACTACGATGTGCCTGCCGGTGGGCCGGATGACAAATCCTATCTTGATTGGATGCGCAAGCAATTCCAGAAACTAGATTTACAATTAGTGGTGCGCAATACCGACTACAATCGTTTTCAGGATAAGATGCAAAAAGGTACGGCGCAGATATTCCAGTGGGGCTGGAATGCCGACTACCCCGATCCTGAGAATTTCTTGTTTCTGCTCTACGGCCCCAATAGCAAGGTGGGCATGAACGGCGAGAACGCGGCGAATTACGATAATCCGGAATTTAATCGCTTGTTTGAGCAAATGAAAAATATGGAAAACGGGCCGCAGCGGCAAAGCATTATTAATAAAATGATTGATATTGCCCGGCACGACAGCCCGTGGCTATGGGGTTTTCATCCCAAGAATTTCAGCCTTGTCCATGGCTGGTATTACAATGCCAAGCCTAACCAGATGGCCAATAATAAACTCAAATACATCCGCATCGACCCGTCGCTGCGGTCCCAAATGCGCAAGACCTGGAATGACCCTATCCTGTGGCCTTTTGCGCTGCTGTTAGGTTTGCTGACCCTAAGTGCGATACCTGCCGTGATAACCTATGTGCGACGCGAGCGCGCAGCGGTGAGTCCATGATGCAAGTCCCTTCATAACGCATGTCCTTGCTATAAATGTTCGCTTACATTATCCGCCGCGTGCTATACGCCATCCCGATCTTGATCGGGGTGAACCTGATTACCTTCGTGCTGTTCTTTGTGGTCAACAGCCCGGATGACATGGCGCGCCTGCATCTGGGTGTGAAGCATGTTACTCAAGAGGCGATCCAGAAATGGAAGGTCGAGCGCGGCTATGACAAGCCCTTGATAATCAACCCGTCGGGGCCGGGCCTTGAAAAATTTACCGGCACGATTTTTTACGAAAAATCCGTGGCCCTGTTCGCCTTCAAATTCGGCCGCGCCGATGACGGACGTGATATTGGCCTGGATATCAGCCAACGCATGTGGCCGAGTCTGGCTATTGCATTGCCGACATTTCTCATCGGTATGCTCGTTAATATCACCTTTGCCATGCTGATGGCCTTTTTCCGCGCCACTTATATTGACGTGTGGGGCGTGGTGTTATGTGTGGTGCTCATGTCGGTTTCCGGCTTGTTCTACATCATCGGCGGGCAATACTTAATCAGCAAACTCTGGCATCTTGTGCCGATCTCAGGTTATGACCTGGGTGCCAATGCATTCAAGTTTATTTTATTGCCGGTAGTTATCGGCGTGATCAGCGGCATAGGTGCGGGGGGGCGCTGGTATCGCACCATTTTTCTGGAAGAGATCGGCAAGGACTACGTGCGCACCGCGCGCGCCAAGGGGCTCTCCGAATTGCGCGTGTTATTTGGACACGTGCTCAAAAACGGCATGATACCCATCCTCACCGGCGCGGTGGCGGTGTTTCCCCTGCTCTTTATGGGCAGCCTAATCCTGGAATCCTTCTTCGGCATTCCGGGCCTGGGCAGTTACACCATCGACGCCATTAACAGC
>DATECT010000008.1:0-4428 GCA_035286765.1 Gammaproteobacteria bacterium | reverse complement strand
GCGCACGCTACACGGTAATGTTAATTAATCCGCGACAGAGCTGATCAGGGTGGGCAACGTGTTGCCCACGGATTTCAACTAGGGATTGAGTCCCATTGGCAAACAAAACCGTTTTGCCCACCCTGCAATCCCATTGATTAGATCTTGGTTTTTTTAACCTTGGCTGCTTTAAGCTGGGCATGCTGTAGCATTTCCTCGGCATGGGCCAGAGTTTGATCGGTAATTTTTACCCCGCCCAGCATGCGCGCGATTTCATCGCGGCGTTCGGTCTCGGATAAGGTATCTAAAATAACCTTGGTGATGTCTTTGTGGGTTTGTTTGCTTACTTGGATGTGATGATGTCCCTGCGCGGCGACTTGGGGGAGGTGGGTGACGCACAGCACTTGCCGGGACTGGCTCAGGCTGCGCAATTGCTGGCCTACGATCTCCGCGACCCCGCCGCCGATGCCGACATCAACCTCGTCAAATATTAAGGTGGGGATGCGCCCGCTTTGC
Source organism: Gammaproteobacteria bacterium (assembly GCA_035286765.1). Classification (GTDB taxonomy): domain Bacteria; phylum Pseudomonadota; class Gammaproteobacteria; order SURF-13; family SURF-13; genus DATECT01. Next base: position 3,933 of record DATECT010000008.1, on the reverse strand, counting down.
GCGGTAATCACTTGAATGGCGAGGCTGATGCGCGACAACTCGCCGCCGGAGGCGACCTTGTTGAGCGCTTTTAGCGGTTGACCTGGGTTGGCGCTAACCAGAAACTCAACGCGTTCCATACCGGTGGCGGATAATTGTTGCTCGGCTACGGGTTCCAGGCTCACCGCAAAGCGCCCACCCGCCATGCTTAATTGCTGCATGGCTTTACTCACGCGCTGTTCCAGATCGCACGCGGCTTGGGCGCGGCTGGCGCTGAGTTGGGCGGCCCGTTGCTTATAGTCTTTTTCAGCCGCGGCGATCTCATCTTGCAATTGGCCCAGGCGGATATCGGCGTTGTCCAATTCGGCTAATTCGTCGCTGAGTAGACCGAGCCGGGCCGGGAGTTCGTCCGGGGTAATACGATGTTTGCGCGCCAACTCATACACGCTGCCCAAACGCTGTTCTATCCATTGCAGACGTTGCGGATCGAGTTCCATATTATCGACATAGCGGCGCAGTTCCGCGGCGCCTTCTTGAATTTGTATAGAAGCACTGGCCAGCAATTCGTTGGCCGCCGCCAGGCGCTTGTCGAACTGCTCCAATTGCTCAAGCTCTCTCACGCTGTGGGCGAGCAGGCTGAGCGCGCTGGCGTCTTCGTTTTCAGATAAATTTTGCAGCGCTACATGACAGGCCTCTATTAATTTGCTGGCATTCGCCAGGCGTGCATGCTCTTCGTTAAGTTCGTCAAGCTCGGTCTCGCCCAGGTTCAATGCCTCCAGTTCGCGCACTTGATAGCGCAGCATGTCCAGCCGCGTGCTGCGCTCCGCGGCGGCGCGGTTGAGATCTTGCAACTGGCGGCTGGCTGTGTTCCAGCATTGATAGGCCATAGAAATATCGTTTAACAGCGCGCCGTGGCCTGCGTAATCGTCCAGCAGTTGACGCTGCATGTCGGCGCGCAGCAGCGACTGATGTTCGTGCTGGCCGTGGATATCCACCAGCAGTTCGCCCAGCTCCCGTAGCGATTGCATGGGCACGGCGGAGCCGTTAATGAAGCCCTTGGAGCGGCCTTCGCGGGTGATGGAGCGGCGCAGCAGGCAGGTGTCGTCGACCTCGATATCATGCTCCTGCAGCCAGGCTTGGGCCGCTGCCAAGCTGCGGATATCAAAACTCGCGGTTACCTCCGCGCGCTCGCAACCGTGGCGGATTACGCCGGCATCGGCGCGATCGCCCAAGGCCAGATTCAGCGCGTCGATGAGAATGGATTTGCCGGCGCCGGTCTCGCCGGTGAGCACGGTCATGCCGGCGTCGAGTTCGAGTTCGAGGCGCTCTACGATGGCAACATCACGAATGTCGATGTGGGTGAGCATGGCGGGAACTGGCTGCTAATAAACGGGATTACAGTTCCCCGCCCCAATGCAATTTGGCGCGCAGAATTTTGTAGTGATCATGATCGGCAGGGTGGATGAGCCGCACGCGCTGATCTTTTTTGCGTACCTTGATGATATCGCCGGAGGCCAGGCTCAAATTGATCTGTCCGTCGCAGGTGACTTGCGCATGGGATTGATTGCTGTCTTTCACAATGATCTCGATCTGGCTGTCGCCGTCCACCACGATGGGCCGGTTGCTCATGGTATGCGGCGAGACGGGCACCAGCACGATGGCGTTCAAGGCCGGGTGCAGGATCGGGCCGCCGCTGGACAGCGCGTAGGCGGTCGAGCCGGTGGGCGTGGAGACGATGATGCCGTCGGAGCGGTGGGTGTGCACAAATTGACCGTTGATGTAGGTCTGCACCTCGATCATGCGCGCCACGTTCCATTTGTGCACGGCGACGTCGTTGAGGGCGTCACTCTCGCTGATGCATTGGCCCGCCCGTTCGATGCGGGCGTGCAGCATGATGCGCTGTTCTTCCAAGTAAATACCCTGCAGGATGCTATCCAATTTCTGGATCATATCGTGCGGAGAGATGTCGGCCAGAAAGCCGAGCCGGCCCTGATTGATCCCTAATAAGCAGATCTCGTAACTGATTAACGAGCGGGCGGCGTTGAGCAGGGTGCCGTCGCCGCCGATGACGATAGCGAGATCGCAGGATGCGCCGATGGCCGCACGCGAGGCGGTTTTCAGCCCATGGCCGGGCAGCAGTTGCGCGGTGCTCTCGTCGAGGATGACTTCAAGCTGGCGCCCCTTGAGGTAATCGCTCAGGATTTTGATGGTGCCGAGAACGGTGGAATCGGCATATTTCCCTATCAAGCCGATGCATTTAAATGTGTTTGCCATTCCCCGCTTCCAGAACCCCATGATTACGCTTCAAATTAGCACATTGGGCGCCATTCAGCCATCCCCACCCAGCCCAGCGGAAAGGATATACAGCGTGTCTTGACAGGCGAAGTGCGGGTTGATAGCTTGATTAGCACTCACTAAAGGGGACTGCTAAGGACGAAAAGTGGTAATATAAAGGAGTAGTCAGCCAGGCAGGAATTACCATTTTTAGTAAATAGGAAGCAGCAGTGGTGGCACATACCAAGGAAATTAGCGAACGCGCGCAGCACCTGCTAAAAGTGCTGGTTGGCCGCTATATCCGCGACGGCCAGCCGGTCAGCTCGCGTACCTTGGCCCGTGATGCCGGGCTCGACCTCAGTCCCGCCACCGTGCGCAACGTCATGGCCGACCTGGAAGACCTGCACTTGGTCACATCGCCGCATGTGTCGGCGGGTCGCGTGCCGACCTTGCAAGGCTATCGCTTTTTTGTAGACAGCCTATTGACTATCCAATCCCTGGATAGCGACGAAATTCAGCTGCTGCGCGCACGGCTTGACCCGGATAAAAATACCCATAGCCTGCTGGAGAGCGCCTCCAGCCTGCTCTCCGAGATTACCCAACTGGCCAGTGTGGTGATGTTGCCGCGCCGCGAACAGGTTACCCTGCGCCAAGTCGAGTTTTTGGCCCTGTCCGCCAAGCGGGTATTGGTCATTCTAGTCATCAATGAGCGTGAGGTGCAAAACCGCATTATCCACACCGACCGCGACTACTCCCCCTCGGAATTGCAACAGGCGGCCAATTACATGAACGCGCTGTTTGCCGGCCAGGATTTATTCCAGGTGCGTGAGCGCCTAGTGGCTGAAATGAACGACACGCGCGAAAATATGAACCGGATGATGCTGGTTGCCGTCGAAATGGCAGATAAGGCATTCAACGCCGAGCCGCAAGGGGATGACTACATGATGGCTGGGCAGACCAATTTGCTCAACATTGCAGAGCAACCGAGCATCAAAACCCTGCGACAATTATTCGAGGCCTTTAACCAGAAGCGCGATATTTTGCACCTGCTGGATCAATGTTTGAAGACCCAAGAGATGCAGATCTTTATCGGCACGGAGTCGGGTTACGATGTGCTCAAGGATTTCAGTGTGATTACCTCACCCTATGCCGTGGATGGACAAATCGCGGGGGTGTTGGGCGTGATTGGCCCCACCCGCATGTTATACGAGCGGGTAATCCCCATCGTCGATGTAACCGCGAAATTGCTGGGTGCGGCGTTAGAGCAGCGCCACTAAACTATTATCACCAAGTTAGGCATCAACGAGTAGTGAGAAAATTCACATGAATACAGAATATACGGCTATTGTGAAACAAGAAGGTGACTGGTGGATTGGTTGGATTGAAGAAGTGCCGGGTGTCAACTGTCAAGAACTCACCCACGAAGAACTTCTGGAAAGCCTTCGAACCACACTTCAGGAGGCGCTGGAATTCAACCGCGACGAGGCGCTAAAGGCTGCTGGACAGGGCTTCCGCGAAGAAAAAATTGCGGTATGAAGCGCAGCGAATTGTTGCGTTATCTTCGTACGCATGGGTGTGAAATGATTCGTGAAGGAGGACGGCATTCGTAGTGGCACAACCCGTTACAGAACAAGCGGTCGGCAATTCCGCGCCATAGTGAAATCAAAGATATTTTGGCTC
>DATECT010000007.1:0-7239 GCA_035286765.1 Gammaproteobacteria bacterium | reverse complement strand
ACAGCACCCTAAGAATGCCGTTTTGTTGCTCACGCTGGGACGCTTAGCCGCGCGCAATCGCTTGTGGGGCAAGGCCCGCACCTATCTGGAGGCAAGCGTAGGAATAAGCGCGCGCACTGAAACCTATCAGGAACTGGGCGGTCTGCTGGAACAAATGGATGAACCGGAAATGGCGCGCGAATATTATCGAAAAGGCCTGCTATCCGTTATCAGCAGTGCAGCGCTTGCCGCCAAATGGGCCAAACCGGGACTGCAACAGCCGCTAATAGAGGCATTGCCCAACCCGCACGAAAATAAACAGACTTAACAAACCACTAATATTGTAAATCATACATTATGAAACATTTTATTTTGCTGCTTATTCGCTGTCATGTAGGTTGGGTTAGGCGCGGATTTTTGCGCCGTAACCCAACAAAGCCAATCATTACGCCACATGCCGATGCTGAAAACCAGGTTTGTTGGGTTACGCGATAAAACCGCTAACCCAACCTACGCAGCTTCGTGCCTCACCCCCTTTTACAAAGGGGGTCGAGCATCCGGCCCCTTGAATCACCCCTTTTGTAAAAGGGGGTCGAGCGCCAGCGAGGGGGGATTTGGCCGCGCTGCCGAACCGGATTGATAAGTTCCAAACAGCGCAAAGCCCTACCCTAGCCTGCCACGTTCGGCACCACCGGCACCGGGTCTTGGGCAAACTCGAAGGGGTCGGAGTAAAAATTTTCCAGCAGCAAACCATGCGCGGTAAAGGCCACATGACCGGCATGCACCATGGCCGGCGGGCCGCTCGCATACACCTCATACTCGCTCAGGTCGGGAAAGTCATCCAGCACTGCCCGCGGCACATAGCCCTGCCGGCCTTGCCAATGGTCCTCCGGCAGCGGCTGCGACAATACCGGCGTATAGCGGATATGAGCATGTTGCTCCGCCCAACCGCGCGCCAATTCATCCAGATAGAGATCGCGTTTAGCGCGCGCCCCCCAGTATAAATGGATAGGCCGCTGTATGCCCTTGGCCAGCGCATGCTCCACTATGCCCTTAATCGGGCCAAAGCCCGTGCCGCCCGCCACTAAAATAATGGGCCGGTCGGAATCCTCACGCAAATAGAAATTACCCAACGGCCCCTGAATGCGCAGGATGGCCTTCTCTTTCAAATTGTGAAAGATATCGCCCGTTAAACGTCCCCCTTCGATGAGCCGTATATGCAATTCGATAAACTCATCGTCGTGCGGGGCATTGGCAATGGAAAAACTGCGGCGGCGGCCCTCGCGCAATAAAATATCGATATATTGGCCGGCAAAAAATTGCAGGCGCTCGCTGGCGGGTAATTTCAAGTAGACACGCACCACGTCATGCGCCAGTTGTTCCAACTTGGCGACGCGGCACGGTAATATCTTCACCACAATGCCGCTGGCGCTATCGATCTCGCGCACCTCCAGCGTCACATCCGTGCGCGGCTGGGCCTGGCAAAACAGCGCATAGCCTGCCGCGCGTTCCGCCTCGCTGAGCGCCTTGTCTTGATACACGCCATAATCCAGATCTCCCTCCAGCAGCTTGCCCTTGCAAGACCCGCAAGAGCCGTTGCGGCAGCCGTAGGGAAACCCATAACCGGCGCGCAATGCCGCCTGCAGGATGTTCTCACCCTGCTCGACGGAAAACTCATGGCCACTCGGCTTAACGCGGACTTTGAAACTCATCGATAACCTAGTATGTTACGAAGTGGAGTAGCATTGATTAGTAAACTGCATCAGAGAATGGCATGTCTAAATACCCCATCATGATTATCGGCTGCGGCGATATCGGCCTGCGCGTAGCCAAGCTCCACCTCCACGAGGGAGACAGCGTAGCCGCGCTGGCACGCTCGTCCGCCAGCGAACAACGCTTGAGATTAAAGGGCATCACGCCGGTGACCGGCGACCTGGACCAGCCGTCCTCACTACAGACCTTATCCACCCGCAGCGCGCTATTGTACTACTTCGCCCCGCCCCCTGGGGAGGCCAATATCGACCCGCGCATGAAGGCCTTGCTGGATTCCATCCAGCCGGGAGAAGGGCCGACCAAAATCGTCTACATTAGCACCAGCGGGGTATATGGTGATTGCCATGGCGGCTGGGTGACTGAACAGTCCCCGGTCAATCCGCGCACCGCGCGCGCCAAGGCGCGCCTCGCCGCAGAAACCCTGCTACTCAAGTGGGGCCGCCAGACGGCTACCCCGATCGTTATTTTACGGGTAGGCGGCATCTACGGCCCGGGGCGCTTACCGATAGAGCATATCGAGGAAGGCTTGCCGGTATTGCGGATAGCAGAATCCCCCTACACCAACCGCATCCATGCCGACGACCTTGCGCGCATCTGCATGGCCGCCGCGCTACACGGCGAGGCCGATATCTATAACGTGTCTGATGGCGAGCCCAGCACCATGACCGATTACTTCAATGCCGTGGCCGATCTGCTGAACCTGCCCCGCCCGCCGCAGATTACCATGGCCGAGGCACAATGGAAATTAAGCCCCGCCATGCTGTCGTATCTCACCGAATCACGGCGCATGGATAACCGCCGCATGATAGAGGAGTTGGGCGTGACTCTACTTTATCCGAATTTGCAGGCGGGGCTCGCGGCCTCCATTTGATTTAATGAGAGCACCCTGCACCAGCGGGTGAAATCATCACCGCCAAACTGGCTGCCTTTACTCAAGATCGGCAGCAGGCCAAACATGGAAAATCCTCGCCAGGATTCGCGCAAATAACTGAGGAGGTAATAGATAAAGGCCGATTCATGCCTCCATGCTATGGCATGGATAGCCTCGCATAGTTGCTGCTCGGTAAAATTAACAACCCCCTACCTCTTCAAAAAGCCGCTGTGCGCTCTATTCATGCCGTAGCGCATCGATGGGATCGAGGCGTGCGGCGCGGTGCGCGGGGACGTAGCCGAAGATCACGCCGATGACCGCGGAGAATAGGAAGGACAAGGCGTTGATGCCGGGGTTAAACAAATACGGCACCTGCATCACTTGCGCCAGTCCGATGGAGGCCGCGGTCGCGAGGATGATGCCGAGTAGGCCGCCGAGTGCGGCCAGCACCACTGCTTCGATCAGGAACTGTAGCAGCACTTCGCGTTCCAGCGCGCCGATGGCGAGCCGGATGCCGATCTCGCGCGTGCGCTCGGTTACCGACACCAACATGATATTCATGATGCCGATGCCACCCACCAACAGGCTCACGGCGGCAACCGCGCCGAGCAATGTGGTCATGACGCGGGTGGTGCCGGTAAGAGTTTCGGCGATCTGTTTGGTGTCCATCACGTTAAAGTTATCGTCTTCGTTAGCGGCGATCTTGCGGCGTTCGCGCATCAGCAATGTAATCTGATTTTTGGCTTTTTCGGTGGAAACTCCGTCTTGCACGGAAATCATCAATGTGTTGACGTCTTGCGTGCCGGTGAGGCGGCGCTGCACCGTGCGCAGCGGCATGATGATGGTGTCGTCCTGGTCGCGACCCATGGCGGATTGCCCCTTCGATGCCAGCAAGCCGATCACTTCGCAGGCGAATTGTTTAATGCGGATGGCGTCACCGACCGGATTGCGGCTGCCGAACAGTTCACGGCGCACGGTCTCGCCGATCACGCAGACCGACTTGCCGGCGCGTTCCTCCGCGTCGTTGAACACGCGCCCGGCGGCCAGCCGCCAGTTGCCGGCCCGGAAGTACGCGGTCGTGCTGCCGGTGACGGTGGTGGACCAGTTTTCAGCCATGTGCACGACGTTCGCGCTCTTGGTGGCGGTGGGCGCGACGGCTTCAAGCCCGCTCATCTGCGCCTCGACGGCTGCGGCGTCGCTCAGTTTAAAACTCTGAGCGCCGACGCTGGTCGGGCCGAGGCGCTGGCCGGGGCGCACGATCAGCAGATTGCTGCCCATGCTGGCGATCTGATCTTGCACGACGCGGGTGGCGCCATTGCCGATGGTCACCATGGTGATAACCGCGCTCACGCCAATGACAATGCCGAGTATGGTGAGAAAGGAGCGTAGCAGATTGCGCCGGATGGCACGCAGGGCAAGCAGTAGTGTGTTCCATAACATTAGGCCGCCTCGTTGCGGGAGTCGGTGTCCACCCGTCCATCCACAAAATGGATAATGCGTTTGGCATAGCGGGCCATGTCCGCTTCATGCGTCACCATCAATACGGTGATGCCCCGCTCGCGGTTTAGGGTGGAGATCAGTTCCATGATCTCGCGGCTGGTTTGACTGTCGAGATTACCGGTCGGTTCATCGGCCAACAGCACACTGGGCCGCGTGACGATGGCGCGCGCGATGGCAACGCGCTGCTGCTGACCACCGGAGAGTTCCGCCGGCGTGTGCGTTTCCCAACCCTTGAGGCCAACCGCCTCCAGCATGGCGCGCGCGGCGGCATGGCGGGCGGCTGCGGGTTCGCCCCGGTAAAGCAGCGGCAGTTCGACATTTTCCAGGGCGGAGGTGCGCGCCAGCAAATTGAAGCCTTGAAACACGAAGCCCAGGTAATGACGGCGCAGCAGCGCACGCTGGTTGCGTGACAACTGCTCCACGCGCACGCCGCGGAATAAATAAGCGCCGGAGCTGGGCGTGTCGAGGCAGCCGAGTATATTCATGACAGTGGATTTTCCGGAACCACTGGGGCCCATCACGGCGACGAACTCGCCCTCCTCGATCACGAAATCAATACCGCTCAGCGCCTGAAAGGCTGCCTGGCCCTGACCATAGGTCTTGGTCACACTCGCCACCTCAATGAGCGCGGGATGCGGGGCGACGCCGGTCATTTTGGGGCGCTCAAACTTTCGGTGATGACCTGCATCCCGGCCTGGAGTTCACTGCCGGTCACCTCAGTCATGCGCCCATCGCTCGCGCCCACCTGCACCGGGATCGCGACGGGCTGGCCGTCGCGCAGTATCCACACCTGTTGCGCACCACCCTTGCCGGAGGTACCGTTCGCGGATTTGCGGGATGGGCTTCGAGGAAAGCGCGGCATCAGACTGGCGACCAGTCCACCGCTTTTACTCTCCGCCTTTTCCGGGGCGGCAGGAGCGAAACGCAGCGCAGCGTTCGGCACCAACAACACATTTTCACGCCGTGCCGTGGTGATCTCCGCGGTGGCAGTCATGCCGGGCCGCAGACTGAGATCATCGTTGTTGACTGCCAACACCGTCAAGTAAGAGACCACGCCTTCCTTGATCTGTGAGCCGAAGCCCACGCGGGTAATCACGGCGGGATATTTGCGATTGGGATAGGCGTCCACGTTGAAGGTGGCGTCCTGACCCTCGAGCACCTGCCCGACGTCGGCCTCGTCCACGTCCACCTGCAACTCCATTTGCGAGAGATTTTCGGCCAGTGTAAACGACACCGGTGCCTGCAACGAGGCAGCCACGGTCTGCCCCGGCTCCACTTTGCGGGCAAGCACCACGCCGTCTATGGGCGAACGGATGATCGCCTTGGATAAATTGGTCTCATCGGACTTAAGGGTTGCGCGGGCCTGCCCAATGCTGGCCTTGGCGCTGGTCTCGTTCGCGATGGCGCGCTTCAGCGTGGCCTCGGCGGTCTCGAGTTCGGCCTTCGAGGGCACCTTACCGCCGCTCAATTCCGCGACTTGTTTGAGCCGCGCGAGATTGGCGCGCGCCTCGGCAACGGTGGCCTGCATCTGCTGCACCTGGGCCTCGGCGGCGTCGAGCGCCGCCTTGGACCTGACGATTTGATCCTGAAGTTTCGCGGTATCCAGGCGTGCCAGCACCTGACCCTTCTTGATCCGGTCATTGTCGTCCACGAATACCGCTTCGATGGTGCCGGAAAGCTCGCTGCCCACGTCCACTTGATTAGTGGGTTGCAAGTTGCCGGTGGCCGACACGGTAACGACCAAGTTCCCGCGCACGACTTCCTCGGTCTGATAGCGCGGCGCTTGCGCGTCGTTATCGGAACGCAGCAACCAATATCCGAGCGCGGTCAAGATAATGAGCGTGATGACAATCAACCAGCGTCCGTATCTGCCGAACAGACCCGCCTCGCTGCCCGTGCCGAGCAGTTGCGTGAGTTCTTCGCGCTGCTGAGTTGCATCATTCATAATTTGTTTCCTGTGTTGCGGCGGCATCGGAAGTCGCCGCGGGCCAGCCGCCGCCGAGTGCCTTGTAGAGCTGCACCAAGGCCGTCGCGCCCTCGGCCTCGGCGCTCGCCAAACTGTCTTCGATGGTCAACACGGTGCGCTCGGTATTCAGCACGGTCTGGAAATCAATCAAACCGGATGCGTAACGATTGCGCGCGAGCAGCGCGGCGTTGCGCGCGGCCTCGACGGCACTGCGCAGCGCGGCTTGCCGGTCACGACTATTAGCAAGCGACACCAGCGCGTTCTCCACGTCTTGCAGCGCGGTGAGCACGGCGGCCTCATAACTGACCAGCGCTCGCTCTTGAATCGCGTTTTGAATTTCGACTTGTTGGCGTAAACGTCCGGCGTCGAAAATTGTTTGTCTGACACTGGCCAACAACGATCGCGTGACCGCGTTACCGCCCAGCGCACCGAGGCTGAGCGCCTCGAGGCCAATCGAACCGCTCAGTGTAAAATTCGGATAACGCGCGGCCTCTGCCTGGCCGATGCGCGCGGTCTCCGCCGCGAGTTGGCGTTCCGCGGCCCGCACATCGGGACGCCGGCGCAGCACGTCGGCGGGAATACCGATCGCTACTTGATCGGACACAGTCGGAATCGGGGCGGGTGCAGCAAGCTTTTCACGCAACGCGCCCGGCGCTTGGCCAAGCAAAATCGCAAGACGATGCTCCGACTCCGCCAGGCTCGTCTCCAAGCTCGGAATCTGCGCGCGCGTCTGCTCGACGTTGGCACGCGCCTGCTCCACGTCCAGCGAACTCACCAACCCCGCTTGCGCACGCCAATCGGTGAGTTGCAGAGTTTCGGCCTGGCTGGCGAGATTGTTGCGCGCGATGGCCAGCCGGGTCTGGAAGGCGCGCAACTCCACATAATTGCGCGCCACCTCGGCCACCAGCGTCACCTGCGTGTTGTACAAGCTGGCCGTGCTCGCCTCCAGATCAGCCTGAGCCGCCTCCGCGCCGCGCCGCACGCCGCCGAACACGTCCGGCTCCCAGCTCGCGTCAAAACCCGCGCTGTACAACTCAGTCGTGTTTCCGCTGCCGACTTCCGCGCTGCCTTTGCTTTGGCGGGCGGAGGCTGATGTCGTGGCAGTCGGAAATAGATTCGCCCCGGCCAGCACGCGGCGGGCGCGCGCCTC
>DATECT010000006.1:0-3862 GCA_035286765.1 Gammaproteobacteria bacterium | reverse complement strand
CCTGGTATTGAACGACGACTTCAACACGGCCTTGGCGGATCTCCGGGCCATTCTGCGTTGCAGGCAGTTACGCAAACCGGCCCAGGCGGAAAAATTAAAGGGGTTATTGGCGGATTTATTGGGGAACCCCTAATAAGGCAGACGTTCCTAGCATAATTTTTGCCTGTCAAGTACAATTTACATTCTCCCTTAGGGGTTTGGCTTAGGGCACCTCTAAAAATAGTGGATTTTGGCTTTAGGCAAGGCGGAATGCGGCGAGAAAGCGGAGTGTACACGGTAGTACATGAGCATTTCGAGCAGCATTCCAACGCCGCATAAAGACAAAAGACGCATTTTTAGAGGTGCCCTTAGATATTTTCGGAGCAACGTAATGGCACGCATCACCGTCGAAGATTGTCTTGATAAAGTAGATAACCGTTTCCAATTGGTGCTGGTCGCCTCCAAGCGCGCGCGCCAACTCTCCATGGGCAGCCAAGCGCTGGTCCCCTGGGAAAACGATAAATGCACCGTAGTGGCGCTGCGCGAGATTGCTACCGGCAAGGTTGACCGCTCCATCCTGGATGTGGTCGTCCCGCAGGAACAGACTGATGAAACGGCTGTTGAACCCGGTATTGCAGCAGCGCGTGAGGACGCCTAAGAGCGCGCTGTCACTTCCCACCCCCGAGTCTGTCCACACTGAGACTCGTGGTTTAAAATTGGCTGATGGGGCACGTCCCGCGTTCCTCATCGGCGATTTAACCTCCCTGCTGGAAACCTATCTCGAACCCGAACAGATCGCCCAGGTAATACGCGCCTATCAATTCGGGGCGCAGGCCCATGAAGGCCAGCAGCGTCTGTCGGGCGAGCCGTATATTTATCACCCGCTTGCCGTCGCGCGCATCTTGGCCGAGATGCACATGGACTACCAGAGCATCATGGCCGCGCTGCTGCATGATGTGATCGAAGACACGGCCACCGCCAAAGAGCAGGTCGCCAAAGAATTCGGCGACGAGGTAGCCGAACTCGTCGACGGCGTGAGCAAGCTCACTCAGTTCAAATTCGGCACCCGCGCCGAAGCCCAGGCGGAAAATTTCCGCAAGATGCTGCTGGCCATGGCGCGCGATATCCGCGTCATCCTCGTCAAACTCGCCGACCGCTTGCACAATATGCGCACGCTCGGCGCCATGCCGCCGGAGAAGCGCCGCCGCATCGCGCGCGAAACCCTCGACATCTACGCACCTATCGCCAACCGCTTGGGCATGAATGCGCTGCGCCTGGAACTGGAAGACCTGGGCTTCGCCGCCTACTACCCGATGCGCTACCGCATCCTGGCCGAGGCGGTGCGCAAGGCGCGCGGCAATCGCAAGGAGGTCGTGCGCAAGATCGAGAATGCGTTGAAGCGACGCCTGCGCGAGGAAGACTTGCCCGGCACGATTATCGGTCGCGAGAAGCACCTCTACAGCCTTTACAAGAAGATGCAAGACAAGCGGTTGTCGTTCGCCGAGGTGACCGACGTGTATGCCTTCCGCATCATCGTCGATAGCGTCGATCAGTGTTACCGTGTGCTGGGCGCCGTACACAATCTCTACAAGCCGGTGCCGGGCAAGTTCAAGGACTACATCGCCATCCCCAAGGCCAACGGCTACCAATCCCTGCACACCTCGCTGTTTGGTCCCTACGGCGTGCCGATCGAGGTGCAGATCCGCACCAAGGACATGGACAAGATTTCGCAAGCGGGCATCGCCGCGCACTGGCTTTATAAATCCGGCGACGGCGTCAGCAGTACGGCGCAAAAACGCGCCCACGAATGGCTGCGCGGCCTGCTCGAAATGCAAATGAATGCCGGCAATTCACTGGAGTTTTTAGAGAACGTAAAGGTTGATCTGTTTCCCGACGAAGTTTACGTGTTTACGCCCAAAGGCAAGATCATGGAATTGCCGCGCGATGCCACGGTGGTGGATTTCGCCTATGCCGTGCATACCGATGTGGGCAACTCCACTGTCGCCGCCAAGATCGACCGGCGCCGTGCACCGCTCAGCACGCCGCTGCATAACGGCCAATCCGTGGAAGTTATCACCGCCCCCGGCGCGCGCCCGAATCCGGCCTGGCTCAATTTCGTGGTCACCGCCAAGGCGCGCTCGACCATTCGTCACTATTTGAAAAATTTGAAGAATGAAGAATCGGTCGAACTCGGCAAGCGCCTGCTGAATAAGGCATTGGGCAGTTTTGATTTAGTCCTCGAACAAGTGCCGCGGCCGCGCCTTACTGAATTAATCCAGGAATATAAGCTCAAGTCGCTGAATAATTTATTCGAGGAAATCGGTCTGGGCAACCGCATGGCCTTGCTGGTTGCGCGGCGCCTGGCGCCCAGTCAAGATGCCGGCGCAGAACCGAAACCCGAAGGCAAGGTGGCGAAACACCCTACCCACCCCCTAGCGATCAAAGGCACCGAGGGCCTGGTGGTCACCTTCGCCAAATGCTGCCGGCCTATTCCGGGCGATCCGATATTGGGCTTCGTCAGTGCCGGACGTGGTATCGTGATCCATACCGAATCGTGCAACAACGTGGCGGAATTCCGCAAACGTTCCGAGCGCTGGATCGACGTTGAATGGGCGCCGCAGGTGGAGGGTGAATTCCCGGTTGAAATTCGCGTGGAAGTGGCCAATCAGCGCGGTGTGCTGGCGACCGTCGCCGCAGCCATTGCGGAATTAGGCGCGAACGTCGAAAATGTCGGCATTGAAGAACACGACGGTATGTATACCGCCATCACCTTTACGCTGGCCGTGCGTAATCGCCAGCACCTGGCCAAGATCATGCGCCGCCTGCGCTCGATACCGGTGGTGGTGCGCATTGCGCGGACCAAAGGTTGATTATCAACAGCGTTTTTAGTCTTTACGAACACGGAAAAAATATGACTGCAAAAACTATCATCAGCACCGACAAGGCCCCCAAGGCCATCGGCACCTACTCGCAGGCCGTTAAAATCGACGGCACGGTCTATTTATCCGGCCAGATTCCCTTGGTGCCCGACACCATGCAACTCATAGAAGGCGATATCCGCGCGCAGATTACCCAGGTGTTTGATAACCTCCAGGCCGTGGCCACGGCAGCGGGCGGCAACCTCAGTCATATCGTTAAATTAAACGTGTTTCTCACCGATCTCAGCCATTTCCCGCTGGTGAATGAAATCATGGCCCACTACTTAAAGGAACCTTATCCGGCACGCGCCGCCATCGGCGTTGCCGCGCTGCCGCGCGAGGCCTTGGTGGAGATGGATGGCATCATGGAAATACTTTAGTAACGCATTTATCTGTCCACAATTTGATTAGCGAGCACTAGACTCCTGAACCGGACCCGCGCGCAACATCCTTCCGCCTCGTCACCCAACGCATCTGCCTCGCAAAGTGCGGACGCCGTCCCCGTCACCCGCATCAAGGGCGTTGGGCCGCGCGTAGCGGAGCGTTTGGCGCGCCTTAATATTCGCACCGTACAGGATTTACTGTTTCATCTGCCGCTGCGCTATCAGGATCGCACGCGCTTGGTACCGATCGGCTCACTGCGCCCCGGCGATCAAGCCGTCATTGAAGGCGAAGTTGAACTCACCAATATACGCTTCGGCAAACGCCGCATGCTGCTGTCGCGCATCAGTGATGGCACGGGCAACATCACCCTACGGTTTTTTCATTTTAGCGCGGCGCAGCAGGCCGCCTTGGCGCGCGGCACAACTGTACGCTGCTTCGGCGAGGTGCGCGGTGCGCCCGGCATGCTCGAGATGATCCACCCGGAATATCGCCGCGTGGATATCAGTGAGATTAACCTCGTTGAGGAAAACCTCACGCCCATCTACCCCTCAACCGAAGGCATGCATCATATTAGCCTGCGC
>DATECT010000005.1:0-2082 GCA_035286765.1 Gammaproteobacteria bacterium | reverse complement strand
TAAGATCAATCAACAGACCAGCAGCGGCCTGATCCTAGACCTGCGCGAGGCGGCCACTTCCAGCGGATCGCCGCAGCGCGACCTCACCGCCTATGTGAGTCACAAGCTGACCTCGGAGGCGAAGATCCAGGGTTACGTGGGAAAAGGCTTCTCGGACGGCAGCGCGGACTGGGGCGGCGGGGCGATGGTGACGGTCGGTTTTTAAGGTTATCGCGAGCTTAATCTCCCTACGCTTTAAGTGCCGCTGAATAGGGAATCAGGGCGGGCGTGTTATGCTGCAACTGCCGCCCTTCCTGTAACAGGCGCGTAAAGTCTTCCACGTTGAGCGGCCGGCTGAAATAGTAGCCTTGTATGGCATCGCAGTGCAGGTTGTTCATCACGCTTAATTGCTGCGCATCCTCCACCCCTTCGGCGACCACCTTGAAGTGGAGTTTATGGGCAAGGTCTATGATGGCGGAGGTGATGGCGGCATCACCTGCGTTGGTCGCCACCTCCTGGATAAAAGAACGGTCGATCTTGAGCGTGCTGACGGGGATGCGTTTTAGGTATGCCAGCGAAGAATAGCCGGTGCCGAAGTCGTCGATGGCAAAAGAAGCGCCTAAGTCCGTTAATTTGTGCATGGTGGCGATGGCACACTCCATGTTTTCCATCAGCAGGCTTTCGGTGACCTCCAGTTCCAGCCACTCGGCGCCCAGCCCAGTACGCCTCAAAATGGCCGCTACGGTTTGTGCCAAATCGCGTTGTATAAATTGCCGCGCGGAGAGGTTAACGGCCAGTAGCAAGGGCGGGAAGCCCTGCACCTGCCACATTTTGGCCTGATTGCAAGCGGTGCGCAGTACCCATTTGCCAATGGGCACGATGAGGCCGGTCTCTTCCGCGATGGGGATGAAATCCAGCGGCGGGATCAGTCCGCGCTCTGGGTGCTGCCAGCGTAGCAAGGCCTCCATGCCGTATATTTGGCCGGTTTCGAGGCTCACCTGCGGCTGATACATCAGGAAAAATTCTTTTTGACGCAGCGCCCTGCGCAGGCTGTTTTCCAGCGTCATGCGCGCGAAGGTTCGCGCGTTCATTTCGTGTGTAAAGAATTGGTAATTATTACCGCCCTCCTTCTTGGCTTGGTGCATTGCTATATCCGCGTTCTTCATCAGGCTGTCAATATCCTCTCCATCGTTCGGGTAGAGGCTGATGCCGATGCTGGCGGTGAGATGCAATTCATTGCCGTTAATGACATACGGTTTGGATAGACAGTGCAGTATTCTTTGCGCGATATAGGGAATGTTCTCAATGTGATGGATGTCGCTGATGATAACGATAAATTCATCTCCACCCTGGCGTGATACCGTTTCACCCTTGCGAACGCAGGTCATTAGGCGTTCGGCTACGGTGCGTAACAGTTGATCCCCGATATGATGTCCCAAGGTATCGTTAATCACCTTAAAGCGGTCAAGGCCAATCGCCAGCAGGGCAATCATGCAATGGTTGTGCTTGGCGTATACCAAATTCTGCTTCAGCCGGTCTTGCAATAACAAACGATTGGGTAATTGGGTGAGTGTGTCGTAATGGGCCAAATAGAGGATGCGATCCTCGGCCTGTTTGTGTTTGGTGATGTCGCGAATAACCACGTACAAAACGTCTTTGCCGGCATGTGAGATAAGCTCGGCCATGATTTCCAGATCGATATGGCTGCCATCGCTGCGATAGTGCCTTTTCTCACCCATAGAGTGTTGGCGGCGCTCTTGTAGCATATTCTTTACCACGTCGTTGATGTCCTCAGGGCTTGCACCCAGCACATCGCAGAGGCTTAATGCCGTTATATCGTTTGCACCATAATCGAATAAATTCAGAAACGCTGCATTGGCCTCCAGTAAACACTTGCTTGAGGCGTCAGCCAGAAATATACCGCAATTGGATTGTTCAACCACGGCCCGGTAACGTTCCTCGCTATCGCGGCGCTTGTCTTGCGAGTGTAATAATTTTTTGAGGAACAGTCGGATGATGATTGCCGCCAGCAGCCCGATAAACAGCAGCCATAACATCAAATAATGGATGGTGGATTGCCCTTGCCGGTAAATAGGCCGGAGA
>DATECT010000004.1:0-9534 GCA_035286765.1 Gammaproteobacteria bacterium | reverse complement strand
AAGGCCAGCCGCTCGCTGATTCAGCCACCCACGCCCGACAACGCGGAATACCTGCAGATCATGGGAGAACTCGCCGAACTGGGCGAGCAAATCTACCGCGACCTCACCCGTACCTCCGGTTTTTTGGATTATTTTTACGAGGCCACGCCGATCAACGAAATCGGCCAACTCAATATCGGCTCGCGCCCCTCGCACCGCAGCCGCAGCGACCGTTCTTTATCGTCAATACGCGCCATCGCCTGGGTATTCGGCTGGGCGCAGTCGCGCCATACCCTACCCGCCTGGTACGGCATCGGCAGCGCCCTGCAACAGTGGTGCGGCGACGACCCCGTGCGCTTCACCAAACTGCAAGCCATGTACAAAGACTGGCCGTTCTTCCGCGCCCTGCTCAGCAACACGCAAATGGCCCTGTTCAAAGCGGACATGACCATCGCCCACGACTACGCCGAACTGTGCGACGATGTCGATATGTCGCGCCGCATCTACCAACTGGTGTACGACGAATACCAGCGCACCGTCAACCAAGTGCTGAAGGTAGCCGGGGCCAAAACCCTGATCGAAGACAACCCGCCGCTGGCCCTCTCCCTCAGCCGGCGCAACCCCTACCTCGACCCGCTGAACGCCATCCAGGTGACGCTGCTCAAGCGCTATCGCGACAACACCCTGGACGAGGCCGAGCGCACCAGTTGGCTCACCCCCCTGCTGCGCTCCATCAACGCCATCGCGGCGGGCATGCGTAACACCGGATAAATACGGCGCTTTATTAGATTAGTGAGAATTGAGCGGATCGTAGGGCAGGTTAGGCGTCAGCCGTAACCCGCCAAAGCCTGAATCATTGAAGGTATCTCTCAATGTCGAGTGCGCCGTGAAATACCCCTAAGATATCAATAGCGGCTGAAGGCTTTAGGAGGTACGCAATCCGATAATGGCCGTAAAGCAGGATTCTAATTTCCCCTTCTGGCTCTGTGCGGTATTTGTGCCCGATCTCGGGGAAACGGCAAAGCACCTGTGCTTTTTCGTATATTCCAGAAACGACCTTTCGGGCTGCGCTCGGGTTATCCGCGGCAATGTAATCATGTATGTCACGAAGCCAGCGGTGCGCTTCCTCGGTCCATCTTATTTCTGCCCTGCACGAATCCGGCGCTCCATTTCCTCATTCGATATTACCTGCCCACTCCGGACATCCGCGAGACCCCGCTCAACCATCTTTTCAAAGGCCAACTCCCGCATGATTTCTTCATAGGTGGCATCTTCCGGTTGAGATTGAATAACTTCGGTCATTTTCTCTTTGGCGTTCGACATATCACACTCCAATTACAAATGCGTAGGTGTAAGCTGTAACCCGTCAAATGATTCTGGCAATACACTGCACGAGCATTTATTCATCCGGCGCAATGCCCGGAGTTTACCCTGAGTGTAACCGAAGGGGTTATTGCACCCTACCGGGCTACCGGGCTTTCTCGCGGAGCAACCCAAGGAAGCTGGACGAAAAAGCTGCAATCCGCGTCAAAGTTTCTTGCCCATAAAGGTGGATGGGTTTTGAATTTATTTCTGGCGGATGTGTTTTTGTGCAAACCAAGGTGCCATTCTTCTCGGCAAGCTCCAGATTAAACATCAGTTGGTGCATTCCTTCTTGGGGATGCACGAGTAGATCACGCGCCAAGATGAGCTGATCAATCCAAATCTTCTTATTTTCTGAGATCAAGCCGTCCAGCTTTGCTGCCATATCCTTTCTTTCCTTAGTGGCATTACCTCTAAGAGCATTCAATACTCTACCGCCATACACGTCCTTATGTCGATGGAAAGCATCCACATTGCCACCAACGATCTTCTCGGTGGTGAGAAGCTGAACAAGAAGGTCTAGCAACGTCTTCACTCCGGAGAAGAAGGCTTCAATTCGAATGTGCAGTTCAGGCTGTTGCCCGAAAAACACCATTTTTTCCAAATCAAATTTAGCCAGCTTCCACTGCCCTTGAAGAGTGGTAATGTTCTGCTCACATAACTGCTCTGCATTCGCACAAATATCCGCGATTTGATTGACACAATAATGAAGTACCGAATACTCACTCCAGCATGAGTGGATTACCCCTTTGCTCCCACCAAACCACGAATTAGGATTGAAAATTTCCGCACCCGCCACAGTAGACGGGTGAGCGCAAATAACAGGCACTCGATTTTCAATTTTGGCGGGGGCATCGTTAGTCATTACAGTGTCTAACTAGATTTAGACACAACAGGCCTCAACCTAAGCCGCCTGCACCGGAATAGAATTTCGGCAATGGGTGATGCGGTTGTGTTCGTCCAGGTAGACCAGGGTGGGTTTGAAACCGGCGAGTTCTTGTTGGCTGAGCATGGCGTAGGCGGCGATGATTACGCGGTCGCCGGGTTGGGCCTTGTGCGCCGCGGCGCCGTTGATGGAGATGATGCCGGAGTTGTCTTCAGCGCGGATGGCATAGGTGGTGAAGCGCTCGCCGTTATTGATATTGTAAATCTGGATCTGCTCGTATTCGCGGATACCGGCGGTGTCCAGCAGCTTGCCGTCGATGGCGCACGAGCCCTCATACTCTAATTCGGAGTGAGTGACCCGGGCGCGATGGAGCTTGGCTTTGAGGAAGGTGCAGTGCATGGTCCAGTCCTTTAGAGATTGCCTATTATCCGATTTTACGCGTTTGGCTTCAATGCACAGCGTACATTATCGATCAAACGCGCCTTGCCGAGCCAAGCGGCGGTCAATATTACCAGTTCGCTATCGCCCGGCTGGGCGGGGGCGAGGTCCTCTGCCCGGCAAACGCGGAAGTAATCCGGCTTAAAGCCTGCGGCCTGCAAATTCGCCAGGCCCGCGCTTTCGACGGCCTTAACATCACGCCCGCCCGCTAACAAGGCTTCCTTGGCCTTAACTAAGACATTATACACGGTAGGCGCCTGGGCGCGCTCAGCGGGGCTTAGATAGGCATTGCGCGAGCTTAACGCCAAGCCATCGGGCTCGCGCACGGTGGAGATGCCGACGATCTCGATGGGCAGGGCCAGGTCGGCCACCATGCGGCGGATCACTTGGAGCTGCTGGTAATCCTTCTCGCCGAACAGTGCCACCTGGGGCTGGACGATATTGAACAGCTTATTGACCACGGTCGCCACGCCACGAAAATGGCCGGGGCGATGGGCACCGCAGAGCATATCGGAAAGTCCCGGCACCTCAACATAGGTAGCCTGCTCGCTACCGCTCGGATAGATCTCCCCCAGGCTCGGGGCAAATAATGCATCTACACCATGTTCGGTTAATTTGCAGCTATCTTCTTCGAATGTGCGTGGATATGCAGAGAAGTCTTCGTTAGGACCAAATTGCAGGGGATTTACAAAAATACTCGCTACCACCCTGTCGGCGTGCTGTTTGGCCTGCTCAATCAGGTGTAAGTGCCCGGCGTGCAGATTGCCCATGGTGGGGACGAAGGCCAGCCGCTCGCCGGCGGCGCGCCAGGGCGCGACGGTGCTGCGCAGTTCTGTGATCCTAGTGAGCGTCTGCATGGTTATTGGTCCTAGAAACAGCAATGATATTGCTTCAATGCGTTGGGGAGCCCCTGTAGGTGCGACAAATTCGCACGCAAGTCGCTGTTTGTGCGAATTTGTCGCACCTACCGCCCCGCTAACTGCGTTTTTCTAGGTGAATTTAAGAAAAAAACCTTCTGTGTATTCTTCAAGCCGTCATTCCCGCGCAGGCGGGAATCCAGAAGCTACGATTTATCATCGGTTTCCAAATGCTGGATTCCCGCTCGTCACCCCGGACGTGATCCGGGGGCGGGAATGACGAGTTATTAGGGGCACCCCTAAGTAAAGCTGTGTTGCGGCGACGGAAAAACCCCGGTTTTAACGGCCTTTACATAGGCTTCGATGGCCGCAGCGATAGTGGCCTGGCCTTGCATGAAGTTTTGCGCGAAGCTCGGCGTCTTGCCGGCGGTTAAACCTAATATATCGTATGTCACCAGCACCTGCCCATCGCAGGTCGGGCCTGCGCCGATACCGATGACCGGAATATCCAGGGCTTGGGTGATTTCCGTCGCCAGTTTGCTTGGCACCGCCTCTAACACTACCAAGCCCGCGCCGGCGGCCGCGAGGCTGCGCGCGTCGTCCAACAGGGTTTGGGCACTGACTGCATCACGACCCTGCACGCGGTAACCGCCCAGTTTGTGCACCGATTGCGGCAGCAACCCGAGATGGGCGCACACCGGGATGCCGCGCTCGCTCAGCAGGCTTACCGTATCGGCCAGCCAAGCCCCGCCCTCGAGCTTGACCATATGGCCGCCGCCCTCTTGCAGGAGGCGCGCGGCGTTGCCCAGCGCCTGGGCGGGCGTGCTGTAACTCATGAACGGCAGATCGGCCACGATAAAGGCGCGCTCACTGCCGCGCCGCACGTTGCGGGCGTGATAGATCATGTCCGCCACGGTCACCGGCAGGGTGCTGTCGTGTCCCTGAATAACCATGCCCAGCGAATCGCCGACCATCAACAACTCGACGCCCGCCGTTTCCAGCAGCTTGGCAAAGCTGGCGTCATAGGCGGTCAGGCACGCGATCTTCTCGCCGCTGCGCTTCATGTCGCGCAGCGTGGTCAAGGTAACCGGCTTCATAGGAGATTGTGCAAGGCAGCCATGGGATGTACCTACGGAGGGTGCGGTATAAACAAACATAATACTCCCTCCCCCGCAAAGGGAGAGGAGATATTCGGTTAGTGCCGCGCCATGATGACGGGAATGGTCAACATTTATAAGGCGATAGGTAAGGGGTTAAAGTAATGCCTGCCGCTGCGTATATTGCGTATCTGTTCCAGCAGCATGGCGTAGTCTTGATCGTTGCTCACCGGGTTGATCTCGGCGGCGTTTACGATCAGCAGCGGCGCAGCGCTGTAATAGTAGAAAAACTCGGTATAGGCATCGGTGAGGCGCTGCAAATAAGCCGTCTCGATATAACGCTCGCTGGCCATGCCGCGCTTGGTGATGCGGGCGAGCAGGGTCTCCACCGGCGCTTGCAAATAGATGACCAGGTCCGGCGCCGGGGCATCGAGCGCCATCTGCGCATAGACTTGCTCGTAGAGGCGAAATTCATCGTCGTCCAGGGTGATTTGGGCGAACAGGCGGTCTTTTTCCATTAGGAAATCGGCCACGCGGGTAGGCCGGAACAGGTCGGTCTGGCGCAATTCCTTTAACTGGCGGGCGCGCTGAAACAGGAAATATAACTGGGTAGGCAGGGCCACCTGGCGCGGATTGATATAGAAGCGTTCCAGGAACGGATTCTCCTGCGCATCTTCCAGCAGTAAGCCGCTGCCCAGGCTTTCGGCCAGGCGTTTGGCTAAACTGGTCTTGCCTACGCCAATAGGCCCCTCTACCACGATATAAGTGGGGTCGTTACGTTTAGTATTGCTCATGTTATTGGATTTCTAGTTGAGTCAATTCCTGCCTGGGGCAGTGTTGTAGTAGTTCACGGAGTGGCCCCCGCCCGGGGATGACCAAATCGGGGGCAATGTCATAAAGAGGATACAGGACAAAACTACGTTCCGATAGATGGGGATGCGGTAGCGTTAACACCTTATCGCGCGTTTGCCTGTCGCCGTACAGCAACAGGTCTAAATCCAGCGTGCGCGGACCCCAGCGAACCTCAGTGCGTATTCTCCCATGTCTGTCTTCAATCGCCAATAACCCGGTTAACAATTCCAGGGCGGGCAGTGCAGTGGCGAGGGCCGCGACGGCATTGATATAGTCGGGCTGGCCGGGCGGGCCGAGCGGTTTGCTGCGGTAAAACGGCGAGCAGACTAGCAGGCGGCTATCCGGCAGGATATCTAACTCTTTGAGTGCGCTGCGGATTTGCTGCGGGGGATGGGCCAGGTTGCTGCCCAGCCCGATATAGGCCGTTAACTGCGCCACATTACTTGCGACGCCGGCGGCGGGTCTTGGCGGGGGCGTGTGTGCGATTGACCATATTTTGCTGCTCGCCGGTCTCCGCGCCTTGCAGTTCCGTCCACCAGTCACATAGTTCCTGTAAATCCTCGCCAGCCGAGGCGCGCAGTAACAGGAAATCGTAGGCGGCCCGGAAGCGCGGGTGGGCCAGCAGGCGCAGCGAACGCTTGCCCGAACGCTGCCGCAGCCGGGGCTGCAAGGCCCAGATCTCGCGCATGGGAACACTGAAGCGTTTAGGCAACGCAGTGCGCCTTATCTGGCGGGCCACCACCATCTCGCTGGCCACCTGCAGGGCCTGTATCTCGCCCATCTCCTGGCTCTGCAACTGCGCCGCCGCTTGCTGCACGGGCTCCCACAACAGGGCTGCAAACAGAAACGCGGGCGTGACCGGCTTATCTTCGGCTATGCGCGCATCGGTATTGGCCAAGGCCTGCAACAGCAAGGCCTCGGCTGCCGGATTTTGTTGCAGGCTGGCGGCAGTCTGGGGAAACAAGTGGCTCAGCAATTGGTAGTCTCTCAACAGCTTAAAGGTTTGCACGGCGTGCCCGCCCATGAACAGTTTGAGTATTTCCTCGAACAAGCGCGCTGCGGGGACCCCCTCCAGCAGCCCGCCGAGCTCCAGCAGCGGGGCCGCGCTATCAGGGTGAATGCTAAACCCTAATTTCGCCGCGAAGCGCACGGCGCGCAGCATGCGCACCGGGTCTTCCCGGTAACGCAGCGCGGGGTCGCCCATTAATTGCAGGGTGCCTGCCTTGAGATGCGCCATGCCGCCGGTAAAGTCGAGCACGGCAAACTCATTGACATTGAAATAGAGTGAATTGACGGTGAAATCGCGGCGCCAGGCGTCTTCTTCCAGGGTCTTGCCGAACACGTTATCGCGCACGATCCTGCCGTCTTCGCTGTGGCCATCGCCGCCGTCATTGTCGTGGCCGCCGCGAAAGGTAGCCACCTCGACGATCTCGCGGCCAAAACGGATGTGCGCCAAGCGAAAGCGCCGCCCGATAAGGCGGCAATTGCGGAACAATTGTTCGACCTGCTCCGGGTGGGCGCTGGTGGCGACGTCGAAATCCTTAGGCGTGCGGCCCAATAGCATATCGCGCACGCAGCCACCTACCAGGTAGGCCTCATAGCCCGCATGCGTGAGGCGGTTTACCACCCGCAGCGCATTTTCGCTGATTTGGACGGGTGCTATACCGTGCTGGGATTGACTGATGACAGTAGGAGTCTTGATGTCCTTCTTTCCCTGTTAGGATGCGCAAGAGGAAGTTTTCTTGAGCGAGATCGCGCTTCGCGTATAATAGCATTTTTTGCAAGCGGGACACATTGTACACCGCTCCTCTCCGCTACGCTCCCTTCGTCTAGTGGCCTAGGACACCGCCCTCTCACGGCGGTAACAGGGGTTCGAGTCCCCTAGGGAGCGCCATTTAACTACAGAGAAAAGAGTAAAGATACAAGATACAAGTAGAACCCTGCTTTTTTGGTTTCCTTGTATCTTTTCCCTTGTATCTTGCCTTTAATGTACTTTACGCATCAACACCAACGCCAAGGCAAAAAACACGCTTACCGGCACCAGGGCACTGAACAGCGGGTTTAGATCGTAGATCAGCCCGGCCTGGCTGAAGGTTTGATTGAACAGGTGAAAGGTTATCCCCACCAGACTCCCCACCACGATCCGCTGACCCATGCCGACGGCGCGCAGTGGGCCGAATACGAATGGAATCGCCAGGAATACCATCACCCCCGTGACCAAGGGCGAGATTATTTTTATCCAGAAGGCCAATTCGTAACGTTGGGTGTTTTGCCCGTTGTCACTCAGGTAGTTAATGTAGTTGTGCAGTTCCCAAGTCGATAATTTTTCCGGCTTGATCGCGACCACGTTTATCAGCTCAGGACTGAGTAATGACTCCCAGGCCGCCCTCTTGGTGGTGCGCGTAGTGACGCCGTCGTTGCTGACCTGGCTTTGCTGTATATCTTCCAGCACCCAATGGTTATCTTCAAAGTGGGCCTTAGCGGCGTGCGTGGCCACGCGCAACTGATGCTGGGCATCGAACTCATAGATATAAATATCCCCCAGCCGGTCGCCGGGCAGGATATTGCGGATATTGATAAAACTCCGCCCGTCGCGCGTCCAAAAACCGTAGTCGGTTTTCAAGGTGATGCGGTCGGACAGGGCGATAGAACGCTGGCTTTGGGCATATTGCTCGGCGGGGGGCACCACCATCTCGCCGATAATAAACACGGCCAGCATCATGATGACCGCTATGCGCATTACCGACAAAATAATCTGCAATACCGAGACACCCGCCGCGCGGATAATCACTAATTCACTATTACCGGCAAGCCAGCCCAGACCCACCATGCTGCCCAGCAATGCCGCCAAGGGAAACAGTTCATAGACGCGGCGCGGCTGACCGAGCAGCACATATTGCATGGCCTGCAGCAGGCCATAGTTGCCCTTGCCGACGTCGCCGAGTTCGTCGATAAAATCCATGAAGAAAAACAATGCCAGCAGGATGAGCATGACGATCAACGTGCTGCCCGCTACCGTGGTGCCTAGATAGCGGTCCAGTATCTTCATGCTAAACGACCTTGCTCTGGGAGCCAAGCGGCACGGTGCGCCTGGATAACAGCTGTGACAGAAAGCCGGCTTGGTGCATAAAAATCACGCCAATGGCCAACAGCAGCAGACCATGCACCCACCATATACCGACGGCGGGCGAGACTACCCCATGCGCAACCCAGGAGCGCGCCACGCCCATCATGTTGTTGTAGATGATGTATGCCAGGATGGCCACAAACAGCTTGGCGTAACGGCCTTGGCGCGGCGTGGTACGCGCCAGCCCCACGCCCAGCATGGCCAGTAGAATGGTGGAGATCGCTATGGACAGGCGCCATTGCAACTCGGCGATGTCTTCGGGCTTGCCGGAGTCCAACAGCGTCGCCGTGCGCTTTACCTCTTGCGTCTCCTCGGCGGGGGCGGGTTCGCGCTGCTCGACGCGCAGGGTATATTTTTTATAATTGATGATCTTGAAATCGGTTTGACCGGGCGTCCATTCATAGCGATTGCCGTCTTTCAAGACCACGTATTGGTCACCGCTGACCTTGTCGATTTGCTGCACGCCGCGCTCGGACGACAGGATATTGAGCTTGCCATGCTGCCTGCTTTGCACGAATACGTTGCGCATAAACTGGTAGTCGGACGAGAGTTCTTCGGCGTAAAAAATATGATCGCCCTGGCGCGATTCCTTGAAGCGGCCCGGCAGGAGGGTGCTCAACTCCGAGCCCGCCTCGGCCTGCTGTCTAACCTGCTTTGATTGGCTGCCGGCCCAAGGGGCGACATACATGGCCAGTATTGCAACCAGCACGGCCAGGGCGGTAGCGGGCAGCAGGATGGTCTTTAATACCTGGAGAGGGCCGACTCCGCAGGCCGCCAGCACGGTCATCTCGCTGTCTTTATACAGTCGGCCCAAGGCAAATACCACGGATAGATAAAAAACCAGGGGCAGGATCAGGGCCAGCACACCGATCGATTTCAACCCGAGTAGCGTGAATATGACCGCACCGGGAAGCTTGCCTGCCGCTGCCTCGGCTA
>DATECT010000003.1:0-2285 GCA_035286765.1 Gammaproteobacteria bacterium | reverse complement strand
TTAGAGACTGGCGCCGTATGTCTTCCTCCCCCATATACACGATACACTCCATCCCCAACATAGCACAGACAGCAGCCGTGGCCACCCCGTGCTGACCGGCACCGGTCTCGGCGATGATGCGCGTCTTGCCCATGCGTTTGGCGAGTAGCGCCTGGCCCACGGTGTTATTTACCTTGTGCGCGCCGGTGTGATTGAGATCTTCGCGCTTGAGATAAATCTGCGCGCCGCCTAATTGTTTGCTCCAGCGCTCGGCGAGATACAGCGGCGAGGGGCGACCCACATAGTCTTTCAGGTCTTTATCCAACTCGGCGAGGAAGCCCGGCTCTTGTTTATAGCGCTCATAGGCCAGGCGCAGCTCTTCCAGCGGCCCCATCAGGGTTTCGGCGACAAAGCGGCCCCCATAAGGGCCGAAGTGCCCATTGGCATCCGGCAACTGATCCGCCGCGGGCTTGGCGCGCTGGGCGCTAGACAGGTTCGACACTATTCACACTCCTAATAAACTCCGCGATCTTCGCGTGGTCTTTAATGCCCTTGGCCGACTCCACACCGCCGCTGACATCCACCGCATAGGGCCTGACCTGGCGGATGGCCGCCGCCACATTGGCCGGGGTAAGGCCGCCGGCCAGGATAAGCGGTTTGGCGAGTCCGCCGGGGATACGCGACCAGTCAAACACCCGGCCCGTGCCGCCGCCCGGCCCCGCCTCGTTATAACTGTCCAACAACAGGGCAGCGGCGTCCGCATAATCGCGCATATAGGCCTGCACGTCCACGCCCTCGCGCATCGGTACGGCCTTGATGTAGGGCTTATTATAAAGCCTGCACGCGGCAGGCGTCTCAGCGCCGTGGAATTGCAGCATATCCAAGCGCACCTTATCCAATACCGCGCGCACCTCGTCCGGCGCGGCATTCACAAACAGGCCCACCACCGTGACGAAGGCCGGTAGCGCCTCGACAATGGCCGCCGCCTGCGCGGCAGTAACGGCACGCGGACTGGCCGCAGAAAACACCAGGCCGACGGCGTCCCCGCCCCATACCGCCACTTGTTCGGCATCTTGGGGACGCGTAATACCGCAAATCTTAACGCGTGTGCGCATCGCCACTCCTAATCCAGATTAACAGAGCAAGGCGGCGGACGAAAGGCATGGCAGCTTAAAGCGCGCCGGATATTCAACCGCCGTCAAGCTGAGCCCGTGCGGCGGCGCCGTCACGCCGCCCAAGGTGCGATCACGCGCCAGCAACACCTGTTGCGCCCACTCGGGCTCCCGCTCACCCGCCCCGATGGTCATCAACACACCGGCGATATTGCGCACCATATGCTGCAAAAAGGCGTTCGCAATGACCTCCATAATGACCAGTTCTCCCTCGCGTCGCACGTCCAGGTGCCGTATCGTGCGCAGCGGATTTTTCGCCTGGCACGACAAAGCGCGGTAAGAGGAAAAATCGTGTTCCCCTACCAAATGCACCGCCGCTGCGCTCATGCGCTGCACATCCAAGGGATAGTAACACCAACTGACCTTGCTGCCCCAGAGGCCGGGGCGCACCGCGCGGTTGAGAATCACATAACGATAATGGCGCGCAGTGGCGGAAAAACGTGCGTGGAAATCATCGCCCACCTCCTGCGCCCAGGTAATGCTGATATCCTTGGGCAGATGCGTATTCGCTCCAAACACCCATGAGCGGATACTGCGCGCGGCCGTGCTATCAAAATGGATCACCTGCCCGGCGGCGTGCACCCCGGTATCGGTGCGCCCGGCGGTCACCACTTGCACCGGATGATCCGCCACTTTTGATAAGGCCTGCTCAACGCACGCCTGCACGGTGCGCAAGCCCGGTTGCACCTGCCAGCCATAAAAGGCGCTGCCATCGTACTCGACACCCAGGGCAATTCTCATCGGCTAATAAAATCAGGAAGTGGCTGAACTTAAGCTGTGCTTGCAAGTCTATGGATTGCACCCGGACGGTTGTCTGCCAGGTGCGAGCAAGGCCTATTCGACGGATACTTAACGGTATCCATTATAGGGGACGCTAGCAGGGCTTGGATAGGCCTAACTATCCTGCCTCAGTAGCAAAAACCCCTCTAATGACGCCGCCATAGCGCCCCGAGCTTGATGCAGTTGCAACACTGTCGTTTTCGTAGCTCCCACTGTTCGGCCCTGGCTTGCCAGGGCCATTTTTTTGCGCTCCCTGAAAAGCGGCGACATCATTAACATGGGTTGCCTAAGTGTAGCGGCAGAATGATCCTCATCATATTAACTAGCTGGTTTACCGGCTTACCTCTATTTAAG
>DATECT010000002.1:0-3434 GCA_035286765.1 Gammaproteobacteria bacterium | reverse complement strand
CGGCTGGCGGGCGATGCCTTCCAGGGTCTTGGCGCAGATCAGGCCCCAGCCGATGGCCGAACCCAGGCCGGCGGCGGCGAGAATAACGCCAACGCCAACGGCGGTGTAGGCATAAATCATTGCGATCATATCGGGTGTCATCTTGTTACTCTCCTAACAGTAGTAGTTCTAAATCGATCAGTGGCGAGTGGCTAGTAGCGAGTGGCTAGGAAATTCGTGTCCTCGCCACTAGCAACTAGCTACTCGCTACTGTAGTTAATGTAGTTAAATTAATGTTCCTGGTGCGCCATGCCTAGATACACAATACTCAACACCATAAAAATAAACGCCTGCAGGGTGATCACCAGCAAGTGGAAGATCAGCCAGCCTAAGTCCAGCGCTACTTGGATGGGAAACCAGATCAGCGCGCCCAAGCCTACCACTAAGGTGCCGCCGATCAGGGCAATCAATAGGAATACCAACTCGCCGGCGAACAGGTTGCCGAACAGTCGCAGGCCCAGGCTCAAGGGCTTGGCCAATTCTTCAATGGCGGTCATGACGATATTGACCGGCATGAGGAATTTGCCGAAGGGGTGGAACAGAAACATTTTCAGGTAGCCCACCGGCCCCTTAACTTTAATACTGTAAAAGATGATGAGGACGAACACGGTGAGCGACAGGGCGAAGGTGGTGCTGAGGTCGGTGGTCGGTACCAGTTTAAAGTATTGCACACCGAACATGCCTAGTATAACGCCGGGTAGGTCCACCGGAATCATATCCATGGTGTTCATCAGGAACACCCACAGGAAAATGGTTAAGGCCAGCGGGGCGATCAGCGGGTTGTGGCCAGGGAAGGTGTCGCGCACCTGGCCACCAACGAAATCGAGGATGCCTTCAACAGCGTTTTGAAATCCGCCGGGCTTGTCGGGATTAAGGTTGCGCCCCAAGCGCCAACTAACGAAGATGATCAGCCCGGCGATGAGGAAACTGACGATGAGGGTATCAACATGCCAGGCCCAAAAGCCCACGGCCTTATGCGTGACAGGGTCACAATTGCCCACACACAGATTGGTCAGGTGGTGTTGGATGTATTCAACTGTCCCCCCGCCCGAGGAGCTTGCTGCTTCGCTCAAGGTACTGTCCCCTATCCTTCTTTAAGTATTTACGGAATCTCTGAATAGTCAGAGATTCCTTACAGATTCACGAGCACTCATTACATATGCCAGGTGACTCAGACCAAAGCCCACAATGGCGGCGAGCGGGTCGAGCTTTAACACGGCAAAGCCGACACCGAATAATGCCAATACCAGCAAGAAGCGCTGAACGACGCCGATGATGAGTATCACCATACCGCGCCGGGCGCTGTGCGCGGCGATCTGTCCGGCCCGCGTTACGCCCCTGCCCAGCAAGAACGCCATGAGGACATTAACGAACACCCCATACAGGGCAGACTGTGCGCCCCACACCCCGCTAAACCAGAAAAAAACCGCTGCTACAACAACGCCGATCGCTATTTGGCGCACAATCACCTTGCGGGTGCGCCGCGCCAGGCTGCTACTTAATTCATCCTGACGCATCCGGCCTGCTCAACATTTTATAGACCTTGATCATGCCGCCCACAAATCCCAGACAGCCTAAGATGAGCATGAATAGCGGGCGGGTGTTCAGCCAGGCATCCAGGCCATAACCCAGCAAGGCGCCGCTAATGACCATCGAGGTCAGCATCGTGCCTACGCCAAGCAGCAGCAGGGAGCTTCCTCCGGGCTTCTTCATGGCGCGCGCAGTATAAAGTTTAAGCCTAGCAGGGTCAATGCTGGGCCGCTAAAAATATCGTTAGGGGAATGATCCAAGTGGGACGTTGCCGGCATTTGTGGCCATGTTACGCGCTTGCGGCGCGCATTGCAGTAAAAACCCGCATGACCCCAGGAGGGCGCTTAGCCTGGTCCAAGCGCGGCCTGGCTCGAGCTTCCATGCTGTTGCAGCAGCCGCACGAATTCCTCCGCCGGGCGCGGCAGGTCAAAATAATAGCCCTGCACGCCATCGCAGCCGAGATTGCGTAAGGAGGAAATCTGCGCCTCGCTCTCCACGCCCTCGACGATGACTTGCAGGCGCAGGCTGTGTCCCAGGTCAATCACGGCCTTGATGATGGCGGCGCTATCGGTGTTGTCGAGATCGGTCGCGAAGGAGCGGTCTATCTTGATCTGGTTCACGGGCAGTTGTTTGAGATAGCTGAGCGAGGAGTAGCCGGTGCCGAAGTCATCAATGGCCAGGCGCACGCCGAGTGCGCGCAAGTTCAGCAGCGTAGCCATGATGGCGGGCGCATCCTCGATCAATACGCGCTCGGTGAATTCCAGCATCAGGGAAGAGGCGGGCAGGCCCGTTTCCTTGAGTATATGCTGGATGTTGTCGCCCAGATGCGGCTGTTTGAGCAGGCCGACGGAGAAATTGACGGATACCGGCAAGAAGTCTTGCAAAATACCCTGCCATTTTTTGCACTGCAGGCAGGCGTTAAGCAGCACCCACTGATCGATCTGCCCGATCACGCCGATGCGTTCCGCGGCCTCAATGAAGCGCGCCGGTGCAAGCAGGCCCCACTCCGGGTGCTGCCAGCGCAGCAGGGCCTCCACGCCGATCAGCCGGCCGGTGTGCATGTCGCGCTGTGCTTGGTAGTAGACCAGGAGTTCATCGCGCTTCAGGGCACCGCGCAAGCTGATTTCCAGCGCCGCGCGCTCCACCGCCTCGGCGTTCATCTCATCCGTGTAAAAACGATAGGTATTGCCGCCATGGGCCTTGGCGCGATACATGGCGATGTCGGCGTTGCTGAGCAACCGGTCGAGGCGCACATCGTCCAGGGGGTAGAGCGTGATGCCTAGGCTGGTGGTGAGAAATACCTTGCCCCCGCGCAATTCGAAGGGTTTGTCGAAGCAGACCAGCACCTTCTGCGCGATGTTGGAGACTGCTTTGACCTGCTTTACCTCGCTCAACACGATGACGAATTCATCTCCGCCCAGGCGGGCCAGTGTATCGTCGGCGCGCAGACAGACCAACAGCCGCTGCACCACTTTGTTCAGTAGTTCGTCGCCTACTTCGTGGCCCCACGTGTCGTTGATATTTTTGAAGTTATCCAAATCCAGCAAGAGTACCGCGCCTATGCGCTGATGGCGGATGGCGCTGCTAATGGCCTGCTGCAAACGCTCGTGCAGCAGCAGGCGATTGGCCAGGCCGGTAAGCGCGTCATGATGAGCCAGATATTGGATGCGCGCCTCGTGTTGCTTGCGCTCGGTGATATCGCGAAACACCAGCACCGCGCCGACCGCCTCATGCCGCTCCAGGGTGGTGGTGGCGGTATATTCCGCGGCGAAGCAGGAGCCATCCTTGCGGCGCAACAGGCCCTCGCGCGGCAGCGGCTGCGCGCCCATGTTTTGCGAGTTGAACAGGGGGTTGATGCCGTGGCG
>DATECT010000001.1:0-3652 GCA_035286765.1 Gammaproteobacteria bacterium | reverse complement strand
CGCGGCGGTAACGATAATGCCGTCATAGGGGCCGTTTTCCGGCCAACCCCAACTGCCGTTGCTATGCTTAACATGGACATTACGCAGCTTGAGATCGGTAAAGCGCTTGCGTGCCGTGAGCAGCAGCGCATTAATGCGCTCGACGCTATAGACCGCCGTGGCGAATTGGGCCAATACCGCGGTTTGATAGCCGGAGCCGGTGCCGATCTCCAGCACCTTGGCAAGCGGACCGTGATCGAGCAGTACCTCGGTCATGCGCGCCACGATATAGGGCTGTGAGATGGTCTGGCCGAAGCCGATGGGCAGGGCGGTATCTTCATAGGCGCGGCTGGCCAAGGCCTCGTCCACAAAGATATGCCGGGGGGTGTCGCGCATCACCGCCAGCAGGCCTTTGTGTTGAATCCCCTGCTCGCGCAGACGTATGACGAGCCGCTCGCGTGTGCGTTGCGAGGTCATACCGATGCCGCGGTGCAGCAGACTCATGGCGCTTAGACCTTACGCTTGTGTAGCGCTGATGAGCGTGGTATCTCGGCTGCCTTGCCATCGGTGCAACGCTGTAACCAGTTCGCCACCTGATCGATAGCGGCGTAACGGGTAAGGTCCACTAAGATCGGCGTGACCGAGACATAGTTATTGCGTATGGCATGGAAGTCGGTGCCCGGACCGGCGTCTTGCTCGGCGCCGGGCGGGCCTACCCAATAAATGGTGCGACCGCGCGGGTCGGTATTGGCAATCACCGGCTCGGCCTTGTGGCGGTGGCCCAGGCGGGTGGCCTCGAAGCCGGCGATGGCCTCCCACGGCACGTCGGGGACATTGATGTTTAAAATGGTATCCGCCGGCAGCGGGTCGGTTTGCAGATTGCCGATCAAGTAACGCACTACCTTCGCCGCCGTGGCATAGTGCTGTTGTCCAACCAAGGAGACCGCCAGCGCCGGGAACCCCAGAAAGCGCCCCTCCATGGCCGCCGCCACAGTGCCCGAATAGAGCACATCATCGCCCAAATTGGCACCGGCATTGATGCCTGAGACCACCATGTCGGGCTGCTCGTCCAACAAGCCGGTGATGGCCAGGTGCACGCAATCGGTGGGCGTGCCATCGACGCGTATGAAGCCATTGTCCATGCGTGTGGCGCGGATCGGGGCATCCAGGGTTAAGGAATTGCTCGCCCCGCTGCGATCACGGTCGGGGGCAACAACGGTTACTTGGGCTATTTCACTTAAAGATTGCGCCAGACATTGGATACCAGCGGACTGATATCCGTCATCGTTACTTATTAATATTTTCATGCCAACGCTATGCCCGCAGCTATACCAAACACTACTCAAGAACCCGGCCCCATTAATGTCACTAATGGGGATTCAAACCCTTCAACCAGCCTTTAGGCTGAGATCCCCGGCCTCGTTTACCGGACTTTATGCCTTTATCAAGCATTAATCTTCTTATCAAGTTGCGACCAACCAGCGCTGGCCCTAAAAAAGCATATCTTACAGATGCTTATAACAATTTATCATAAACATGCCATGATTCTTGCATGCCGTTAACTCTTAACCTTGCAAACCGGTTTTTACGGAATTAAGCGGCATTGACCTTGGGCAGACAATTAACAGCTGGAGTAATAATGGATAAAGACGTTTTAACTGCCCCATATACTACAGGTAGTCTGGTAGCGGTGGCAAAATTAACCGGGTCTAAGCTTACCGCCAGCTTAGATCGGCTGCGCCACGCAGCGGGGTTTAGCGTCGCTGTCGTGCTGCTCGGCAGCCTGCCCGTGCGAGCCATGGCCGATTTCATCTTATTCCCTGCCGTGACAGGGACCCAGCGCTCGATTGATCGTCCCACCGACCAGTTAAAAAAATATCAACTATTGCCGGAATTGGATGTGTTTTATTCGGCTGATAGGGGTCGCTTCCGTTTTTTAAGCGAGTTTCTCACCTCCAGCGAGGAGCCGATTGATGTGGAGCGGTTGCAGCTCGGTTGGCTGACAGGTTCCGAGACCACGGTTTGGTTTGGCCGCCATCATAGCCCCCTGGGTTACTGGAACACTCAGTTTCATCACGGGGTTTTCATGCAGACTGCGATAACCCGCCCTGCGATCTCAACCTTCGAAGACCACAGCGGTGTGCTGCCCGTGCACGTTACCGGGCTATTTGCCGAAGGACAACACACGATAAATGACGCCGCTGTGCCCTATTCTTTCAGCATGGGATTAGGGCCGAACCTGTCCGCTGAAGAGGGGGAAGAAGGGCTGGAGCCGCTAGACCTGTTGCATATCTACCGAGGCGAACATAAATTGGTCACCACCTTCCGGCTCGGTTACCGGCCTGATACAACTGCCGCCACTGAAGCGGGCATTTTTATTAACCATGGCTTGATCCCTAGCAATTTAACCAGTGCCCATGAGATTCGCCAGAATATTGGTGGAGTCTATGCTAATTGGGAACAAGGCGGCGTACGCCTTATAGGCGAAATCTACGCTGTGCATAACACCCTGAAAGGTGCTGATACTACATCTACAGGGGGCTTTATAAGCGGTGATTTGCAAGCGGAATACACGCTCGTTGTCGATTGGACACTGTATGGACGTATGGAAAATGCCTTTGGCGACGATAATGACCCCTATCTCGCTAACTTCCCCGACTTTATGAGGCAACGCAATTTGGCAGGGGCTCGTGTCGAACTGGATGAACATCAGGCCTTAAAAATTGAATTGGCCAATATTCAAATCCAAGATGAGCGTTTCAATCAAATAGCCCTACAGTGGAGCGCCGTCTTCCCATGAAATACCCGGCAACCCATTTAACTAGTGGACGGTTTGTTCAAATCAGCGATAATACGCAGCCCAGCCAATCTTGCCCCAGGGCCATTAGTTAAACCAATGCGTAACTGCGTTCGTCTTATAAGTCTGATATTGCTATTGAGCAGTAGCACGGCCTCATGGGCGGAGTTTATTTTGTTTCCCCAAATAAACCAGATTGAGCGCGGCGGTCTGGCGCCGGAAAGCAGTCTGAAGCAACACGATTTCAGGCCTGGAATCGATATTTTTTACTCAGCTGATTTTGGCCGGCTGCGCACCCTGGCCGAATTCGAGATTTTGCGCGGCAAAGTTCCCAAGGCAGGCACTATGGAGCGTTTGCAAATCGGCTGGCTGGCTAACGCCGATACCGTGGTATGGCTGGGCCGGCATCATACCCCCTTCGGTTATTGGAATACCGAATATCATCACGGCAGCTTCCTGCAAAGCGCCGTAACGCGCCCGGGTATTATCGATTTCGGTAGCGGTGGGCCCTTGGCGCGGCACTTGACCGGCCTGCTGATCGAATCAACCCATACAAATGACGATGGCTCCGCGCTACATTATTCGATGAGTGTCGGGGCCGGCCCTGGTGTAAGCAGCGGCTTAAAGGAGTTCGACATACTGGACTTCAACGACGGTAAACACCGCTTGGGAGGGATTCTACGCGCCTCTTACCACCCTGACACGCTGGCCTCGACCGAGGCGGGCGCCTTCCTCGGCTATATGGTGATCCCCGGTAATATTTCCAGCATAGCAAAAGTCGAGCAAGCGGTGCTGGGTGGATTTGGCAACTGGGGGCATCAGCGGGTGCGCTTGCTGGGCGAGCTTTATTGGATAGGCAATCAGTTAAAGCGCCCT